>JAUMYC010000064.1 GCA_030528845.1 Eubacteriales bacterium | reverse complement strand
ATGGGATGCCAGCCCGCGCGCCCGGCTTCGTTTTTGTAATTTGCGCCGAAATCCACCCGCAGCCATTCCGGGTGCTCCAGCGCCTCTTTTTCATCAAACCCGGCGCTGATATAGACCGGCGCCCTCACGCCGATCTCCTTGCAGGCCTCCAGTTGCGCGCCCAGCAGGTCGAACTTCAGGTTCGGGTGCATGCGGTTGGCCTTGCTGGGGTGATAGGCCCAGCCGTGATGGCATTTGGAAAAGACGGTGATGCTGTCCACATGCCCGGCGATCAAAGCCTGCTGGAACTGCTCCTTGCTGAACTGCTCGCCGATGCCCGGGATGTGCTCGGATGTATGAAAATCCAGATGTACCTGACGAAAACGCATGGCGGGACCTCCCCTTTTAAGTGGAAATGTACGCAGAAAGTATCACATAAATCGGCCCGTTTTGCAATATGTAAGCCGACGTTCGGCGAAAAACAGGCGCAAAAAAAGCAGCCTCGCGGGCTGCTTTTTTGCTTTTTTTGCGTCTTTTCAGCGGAAGATCTCGCACGCGCGGCCTTCGGGCATGACGACGTGCTCGAGATCGGCCTTGGCCGCCGCGTCCTCGTCGCAGTAGAGCGTGAGGTCCGCATGGGTCTTCATGAGCGTGGCGGGCACGGCGTTGGTGACTTCGCTCGCAAGAGTCGCGGCCACGGCGTCGGCCTTTTCGGCATAGGGCACCACGGAGATGATCTTCTCGCACGCCATGATCTGGCGGCAGGTCATGCTGATGGCCTGAGAGGGCACGGCGTCGATGTCCGGATACCAGCCCTCGGCCACCTGCTGCATGCGGCAGGCGGTATCGAGCGTCACGACGATATAGGCCTCGTCCGTGTCAAAATCGGCCGGCGGGTCGTTAAAGGCGATGTGGCCGTTGCGGCCGATGCCGATCAGCCCGAGGTGGATGGGCTTTTCGCGCAGGAGTTTTGTCAGCGCCGGGATGCAGGCCGGGTCCGCGTCTACGAAATGATAGTTCTGCAGGCCGACCTTTTCGATGAAGCGCTCCTTGAGATACTTGCGGAAGGAGGCCGGGTGCCGGTCGGAAATGCCGACGTATTCGTCCAGATGGAACATTTCGACCTTGGCCCAGTCCACGTCCTGCTGCACGAGCGCTTCGAACATGGTGAACTGGCTCTCGCCGGTGGAGAGCACGATGCGCGCCTCGCCGTGGCGGGCGATCGCCTCGCGCAGCGCCTGAGCGACTTCCTTCGCCGCCGCCGCGCCCATCGCCTTTGCGTCGGGCAGGATATGCATTTTCATGGAAAGATCTCCTCCTTGGCTCGTTTGTATTTTCTTTACAGGCTTACTTTTTTCTCCAGCAGCTTTGCGCTGGCGAAGGTGCTCACGACGCCGACGAGCAGATAGCCGGCGAGCGCGGGCGCGATCAGCGAGAACAGGCTCTGGCTTGCGGTGTGCTGGTTGATCATCTCCGTGTACTTGCCCATCGCGTATTCCACACCGAGGACCAGAGCGGCGTAGAAGACGAAGGTGAGCAGGCCGCGGCCCTTCTTGTTCTGCAGGATGGTGGCGGAGAGCGTCTCGGCGAAATAGGCCAGAGTGAGGATGCAGATGAGCGAGAGGAAGAACATGAGCAGCAGCATGCCGATGGCGGTCAGCTGCGTGGTCAGGTCAAAGCCCATGGCCAGCATCATCTCTTCGACCAGCTCCCAGATGGACAGGTAGGAATCGTAGGCGCGGAAGAGAAGGTCGATATCCCACATGGCCATGGCGACGTACAGCGCGCCGAAGAAGGCCGCAGTGAGCACGGAATAGAGGACCTTGGCGACCATGATGCGCGTGGCGCTGTTGGGCGTCATGAAGATCAGGAAGCTCGTCTTCTGCTTGAGTTCGTTGGAATAGGCCGTGATGCCCATGAGGAAGACCGAGAGGGCCGTGATGAAGCCGCTGATGGTCAAAAGCACGATGGCGGCGATCAGATGGCCGGTGGCATGCAGATTGTAGCTGATGAGGAAATAGGCCTCCAGCCCCAGCGCGAGGGCGAGCAGGATGCAGTTTGCGATGCGCGCCTTGCGGAATTCGTAGCGGATCAGATTAAGCATTGGTCTGCACCTCCCCGTAGATCTGCCTGTACAGGTCCAGCAGCGTCGCGCCGTCTTTGCAGAGCTCTTCGCGCCTGCCCGAGAGCACGAGCCTGCCGTCCTTCATGAACAGCAGCACGTCCAGCATCGACTCGAGCTCGTCGACCAGATGGGTGGAGATGAGCATCGTGCGGCTGCCGATGTTCTCACGGATCATCTGCACCGTGCGCTCGCGCGCGAGGATGTCGATGCCGTTGAGCGGTTCGTCGAGCATGGTCAGGCGGCTGTCGCGGGAAAAGGCGATCGCCAGCTTCACCTTGGCCAGCATGCCCGTGGAGAGGGCGCGCGCCTTCTTGCGCATGTCGATCTCCTCGCGGGCGAGGATCTCTTCATAGCGGGTGATGGAGAAATCCTTGAAAAAATCCGCATAATAGCGGCCGGCGTCGCGCACGCTCATCCAGCTGTAGAAATAGTTCTCCGTGGGCATATAGCAAATGGCGGCCTTGCTCGCGGGGCCCAGGGGCTTCCCGTCGAAGCGGATCTCGCCCTTGTCCGGGCGCGTCAGCCCGGCGATCATCTTCATCAGCGTCGTCTTGCCGCTGCCGTTCGGGCCGAGCAGCGCAGCCGTGCAGCCGTGCTCGAGCGCCAGAGTGACGTCGTTTACGGCCGTCGTGCCGAGGTATTTCTTCACGGCGTTGTTGATCTGCAGCATGTTCGATCTGTACCTCCTTGGTGGTGTATCGCAGGATATGCGGCTCACAGTCCGCAGAACTATTCTGACGCATGAAAGCGAAGTTTGTTCCCCTGTTGCGGTAAAGAATTTTTGACATCTGCCTTTTTTCTGTCCGCAGGCCTTTGATGCCCGGCGGCGGGGCAGAGTTTCTCTTTACGCCCGTCCCGCGCAGCCTTCGCAGAGCGCGCCGTCGACCATGCTCCATTCGCATTCCCAGCTGTCGTTCCATGCGGCCAGACACGCGCGCATGCCGGGCCGGATGCGGCCGAGTTGATCTCCCAGCCCCAGATAGTCCGCCGGGTTTGCACAGGCCATTTGGAACACGTCCTCCGGCGCATAGCCCAGCGAGAGCAGGCCGCGCACGCCCTTGTCCATCTGGTCGCCCGCGCCCGCGATGCCGCCGGAGGGGGTGAGGTTCCGCCCGTTTTTCACCGTCACGTCGCCGTATTGCCCGTCGGGAAGCCCGGCGGTGGAGACGCTGTCCGAGATCATGCACACGCCCTCCGCGCCCTTCGCGCGGATCAAAAGCTGCAGCATTTTGGGCGCGACGTGGATAAAATCGCAGATGGCCTCGCAGCTGACGCCGTCCTCCAGCATCGCCGCGGCCAGAACGCCCGGGTCGCGCTGGTTGAGCGGCCGCGCGGCGTTGTAGAAATGCGTTACGCCGGAAAAGCCGTCCTCGCGGAAGGCCTGTTCCGCCTGTTCACAGGTAGCATCGGTATGCCCCGCCTGCACGCGGATGCCCATCTTCACCAGCTCTTTGGAAAGCTCTGCCGCGCCGGGCACCTCCGGAGCGATCGTGATCGCGCGCACGATGCCGGCATGGCCGGCGGTGTTGGCGTTAAACGCCTCCATGGTGGGCGGCTGGATGCAGCGCAGAGACATCGCGCCGCAGCGCACCGGGTTGATGAACGGCCCTTCCATGTGCGCGCCCTCGATGCGCGCGCCGGGCAGCAGGCCGTCGCTTTGCTGCCGCATCATCTCCGCGCAGAACGCCAATGCAGCCGCCGAGGCGGGCGCCGGGCAGGTGGACGTGGTGTACAGGACGTTCGTCACGCCTTGTTTTGCCAGAAGAGAGAGCCACGCCGCGCATTTTTCTCCGTCCGGGTGGTTGGCCTCAAACCCCAGCGCCCCGTGGTTATGCTTGTCAAACAGGCCGGGCGTGAGCACCTTTGCGCTCCTGTCCGCCTCCTGCGCGCTGCCCGGTCCGATGGATACGATCCTTCCGTTTTCGATGGTCACGATCTGTTCCGTCACAAAGCGTCCTTCCAGCAAAAGCCTTTCGGCGAAGATCTTCGTCATGCTGTATTCCTCCCGCTCGCGCTGCCCGCAGGCATGCGTTCTTTTTGGAAATGCTACCATATCCGGACGCCGCGATGCAAGGCGATTCCCGATTTTTGCAGAAATATTGCGGGTTCTCGTATTGGATTTGGCAGAGGAACGCTGTACAATAAAGGAGGAATACGCAGGAGGTGCTGAAAATGAATAATACATTTAAAACCATAGAACATCAGGTCGATCTTTGCGTAGTGGGCGGCGGGCTTTCCGGCCTGTGCGCGGCGGTGGCCGCGGCGCGGCACGGCGCCAAGGTGGCGCTGATGCAGGAGCGGCCCATGCTCGGCGGCAACGCCTCGAGCGAGGTGCGCATGTGGGTGTGCGGCGCGCACGGCGACAACAACCTCGAGACCGGCATCGTCGAAGAGCTGATGATGGAAAACTACTATCGCAACCCGGACAAGAACTATTCCATCTGGGACGGCATCCTCTATGAGATCGCCGCGTGCGAGCCGAATATCGAGCTGCTGCTCAACTGCACCTGCACGGACTGCGCGATGGACGGCGGGAAGATCGCCTCCGTCACGGGCTGGCAGATGACCACGCAGCAGTTCCATACGATCAAGGCCGCCCTCTTTGCGGATTGCTCCGGCGACAGCGTCCTCGCTCCGCTCAGCGGCGCGCAGTTCCGCTGGGGCCGCGAGGCCAAGAGCGAATTCGGCGAGGCGCTGGGGCAGGAGGTCGAGGATGGAAAGACCATGGGCATGTCCTGCATGATCCAGGCCCGCGAGGAAGACCGCCCCAGCGAGTTCATCCCGCCCAAGTGGGCGCATAAGTTCACGAAAAAGGATCTGCCGGGCCGCGTGCCGAACCTTTCGAGCATGTACGAGAACTTCTGGTACATGGAGCTGGGCGGCATGGGCGATTCCATCGCCGACAGCGAGACCACGCGCGACGAGCTGCTCAAGATCGCCTACGGCATGTGGGATTTTGTCAAAAACGACCCCGAAAACAAGGAAAAGAACGCCAACTGGCGGCTGGACTGGATGGGCATCCTGCCCGGCAAGCGAGAATCGCGCAGGTATGTGGGAGATCATGTGCTCTGCCAGAGCGACGTCGAGGCCGCGGGCAAGTTTGAGGATATCGTCGCCTTCGGCGGCTGGCCCATGGACGACCACGACCCGCGCGGCTTCTACAACGACGGCGCGCCCAACGTGAACTCCTTCGCGCCCTCGCCCTACGGCATCCCGTATCGCTGCCTCTATTCCCGCAATGTGCCCAATCTGTTCTGCGCGGGCCGCAATATCTCCGCCACGCACACCGCGCTGAGCTCCACCCGCGTCATGGCGACCTGCGCCACGATGGGCCAGGCCGTGGGCGTTGCCGCGGCGATCGCCGTCGAAAAGAACACGACCCCGCGCGGCGTGTATGAGGAGCACCTTGCGCAGCTCAAGCAGACCCTCATGGACGACGACTGCTATCTGCCCTTCAACGTGCGCAAGATCCCCGAGCTGACCGCCTCCGCGAAGCTCATCTGTGCTGATCCGGCGGCCGAAAACCTGCGCAACGGCCTCGACAGGCCCATCGGCGGCTGCGACAACGGCGTGCATGTCGCGCTGGGCGAGTACGTGGAATACGACTTCGGCGAGGAAAAGGACGTTTCCCTCGCGCGCATCATCTGGGACAGCGACCTCAACCGAGAGACCATGCCGCGCTTTGACGGCAGGCCCTTCGGGCATAATATGACCAGCAACAAGCCGTTCCACATGCCCGATTTCTATGTGCCGACCACGATGACGAAGGCATTCCGCATCGAGGGCAGGGTAGGCGGCGAATGGAAAGAGCTCTACAGCGCGGAGAATTCCTACCACAGGCTCTGTCAGATCCCGCTGCAGGCGCGCTGCAGCGCGGTGCGCCTCGTGCCTACGGCGACTTGGGGCGCGGCGGACGCGCATATCTTCTCCTTTGACGTGCAGTAAGACCCTTGCAAAATAAAAGAGCGGGCCGGCGCTTTCGCCGGCTCGCTCTTTACTTTTGGTGCGGGGTCGTCAGGTCAGTTCGATCAGGTGGATCTGCCGGGGCGCGCCGATGCGCAAGGGCATCAGGCTCTCGCCGATGCCGTTGGAGACGAGCATGCGCATCGTGTGCGTGCCGCCGCCGGGCAGCGGCTCTTCAAACTCGCGCCAGCCGCTGATGAAAAAATGGCGCGAGCCCCGGGTGTGTTCGTGTTCGTAGCCGAAGGCGTAGCAGGAGAGCCCGAAGGGCGCGATCTGCCCGCCGTGCGTGTGGCCGGAGAGCAGCAGATGCGGCGGCAGCGCAGCCTGCCCAACGGCCCGGTCCGCCACATGCGGATAATGGCTCAGCAGGATGCGCAGGTCGTTTTCCCTCGCGCCGCGAAACATGCCCTTCGCGTTGGGCGCGCCGTATTTATATTCGTCCACGCCGCCGATGAAAATGCGGGCGCCGTTTTCCTCCACGACGGCCTGCTCGTTGATCAGCAGGCGCACGCCGTTCTTCTGCGCCAAAGAGCGCAGGAGCGGAAAGGAGGAGCCGAAGCATTCGCGGTCGTTGTTGCCCATCACGCCGAAGGCGCCCAGACGCGGCCGGAGCGCGGCGAGCATGGGAAAGAAGGCGCGCTGATAGGCCAGGCTTTCGGCGTAATCGCCGCCCAAGAGCAGCAGATCCGCCCCCAGAGCGCCGACCTGCTCGACGAGCGCGGCGGCTTCCCGGGGCTTATAGTATGTGGCGATGTGGATATCGCTGAGGAAGGCGATCTTCAGCCCCCTGAGGCAGGGCGGGCCCGGGAGCGCGTGCCGGCAGAGGGACGCCTTGTGCTTCATCGTGTTGGAACCTCCGTGGTCTTGCATTCGTCGCGCAGGTCTTCCGCGCGGGCCTCCCGCAGCAGCGCCGCTACGAAGGCGTGCATCGTCCTGTCGCGCTCGACGGCGATCTGCCGCGCATAATCGGTATACAGCCGCGCCGAGGCATTGCGCAGCTTGCGCCGGTATTCGGTCAAAAAGCTCTCTTCGCAGCGGAACGCCTCGTCTTCGAGCTCTTCCGGCAGATACAGCGGCTCGCCGGCCGCCCCGCTGTACAGGAGCGTCCGCGCCACGCCGATCGCGCCCAGAACGTCCAGCTTGTCGCTGTCAAAGAGGATCTTCGCCTCGATGGACGCGGGTTCGCAGCCGCCGCGATAGCGATGGGTGCGGATGCATTCGCGCACATGGGCCGCGCGGCTCTCCTCCCAGCCGAGGGAGAGGAGATAGGCATAGGCCATCTCGGCCCCGTGCTGCGCGTGATCCACCGCGGGGTCCTTCATCTGCGCTTCGCGCCCGATGTCGTGCAGGCAAGCTGCGGCGTAGAGGATGTCCCTGTCCGCCCCGGGGCAGTGCTCCGCGATTTTATCGCTCAGGCGCATCACCCTGTGTACATGCTCGCGGTCGTGCGCGCTGTCGGACATCTTTTCCAGCATATGCCCGTGGATGCGCTCTTTTTCCTGTCGGGTCATTGTTCTCCCTCCTTCGGGATATTGCATGCCCCGATGATAGCACAGATCGCAGAAATACGCAAGGAGATGCGTGAAAATTCAGCGGCCGAAGATAAGATCGAGCAGAGAGGCGAGGGCGTCAAGAATATCCGCGATCCATTCGTGCAGAGAGCGGCGGCTCATTCGAGCGCGCCCTCTTCCTTGCCCCAGGTGCCGTCCGGGTTCTGGAAATAGCGGCGCTTGCGGTTCTTTTCGATCTTTTTGAGGATCTCCGCTTCGAGATCGACCCCGCCGATCTCGGCAAGGCCGAGCAGGTAAATGGCGATGTCGGCCAGCTCTTCGCCGTATTCGTCGGTATCGCGTGATTTGAACGCCTCCGCGACCTCCGTCATGAGCAGACAGAATTCATAGGGGACGTCGGTCACGTTGAAGTCGTGGTCCACCTTGTTCTGATAGACCGCCTTTTGCAGAGCCTTGAGATCGACCATGCTCAATCCTTCCTTTCGGTACAGCTTTCGGCCTGCGCGCAGCCGGCGCAGCTCGAGCAGGTGCAGCCCACGCAGATCTCGTCCGCCTGCGCGACGAGCAGCTGGTGCGCGCAGTTTTCGTCCATATACGGCTCGCCCACTTCCTTGAAGCCGTATTTTTTATAAAACCCCATGGCGGGGAGCTGGGAACCGACCACGACGTAGGGCGCGTTCATGCGCAGCGCGAGATCGAGCAGCATGCGGATGGCCAGATCGCCCAGCCCCTGCCCGCGCATGTCCTTGCGCGTGCACATCCGCCCGATGTGAAAGCGGTTTTCGTCGTCGATGAAGAGACGGCCCGTGGCTGCGGGCACGTCGTTCTGATCGTACACCAGCGCGTAAAAGGACATGTCGTCGAATTTGTCGCGCTCCAGCTCGCGCGAGAAGCCCTGCTCGTCGGAAAAGACGGCGTAGCGCAGCTCCAGAATGGGGGTGATGTCGTCGTGGGATGTAAAGTATTTGCCATGAACCATGGGAATTGCCTCCTTTGGGAAGGAAAACGCCCGCGGGCGTCGAATCCTTTTCGAGATTGTTTTTTGATAAAAAACGTTGGTATGGAGTGTGTTATTGTATGGATAAACGTTCGATCGACAGGATCAACCAGCTCGCCCGCGCGGCCAAGGAGCGCCCGCTCACGCCCGAGGAGGACGAGGAGAGGGCCGAGCTGCGGCTCAAGTATCTCGCGGCCTTCCGTCAGTCCTTCCGCAATCAGCTTGATTCCACCAAAGTGGAATACCCGGACGGCAGCCGCAGGAGCCTGAAGGACGCCAACGGAAAATAAAGCGCGCGCTTCTATTGTACACCAAAACCGCTCCGGCGTACAGGCGCTTTTCGGCGGGAGAGCGCAGGAAATGCGTCGCGGGCGGAGAAAGATTGCGGCAATGCTGCAAATGCTCTTGTAATTTGCACCGGGAATGGGTATAATGCATATGCGCTCTGGGGCGCAGGCCCCAAATCTTGAAAGCGGAAAGGAGAGTGATTCCATGATGAATGAGGAACTGGACCTCGTCACGCTGGTGGATGAGGACGGCAACGAAATCGTAATGGAAGTGCTCGATTATTTCTTTTACGAAGGTCAGGAATACGCCGTGATGACCGAATATGTGGAAGGCGGCTGCGACTGCGAAGCGGAGAGCTGCGAAGGCTGCGAGCAGAAGGACGCCATCATCATGAAGGTCCAGCCCGTCGGCGAAGACGAGGAAGAGTTCGTGCCGATCGAGGACGACGAGCTCATGGACAAGCTGATCGATTTCGTCAACAACGACCTGTATTCCGAAGAAGACGAATACGGCGAGTATGACGAAGAGGAAGACGAGGAATAAGCCCGTCGTCCCGCTCGGCCCATTCAAACGCAAAGACAGACCCCGGGTCCCCCGCAAAGGGAGCCCGGGGTTTTTCTTGTTTCTTTGGAGGCTTGTTTCAGCGGAAGGGGATGAGCTCGCCGGGCGTGAGCTCGTAATCGACGGAAGAGCGCCTGCGGCCCAGCTGATCCACCCAAGCCCCCTCGTTCACGCGCAGCCTGCGGAAGCCCAGCTGCTCGTAGACATGCTGCGCGCGCAGGTTTTCCGTGCTCGTGTCCAGAATGACCTTCGTATAGCCGAGCTGACCGAACAGGCCTTCGATGAACAAAGTCAGGATGACCTTGCCCAACCCTTTGTTCTGCATGGAGCGCTCGCAGATTTTGACGCCGATCTCCGCCGTGCCTTCGCCTTTATTGCGGTAGTGCATCTCGCCGATGGGCCGCCCGTCGTATTCGATGATATGCCTGCGCGAGACCTCGTCCCGCTGCTCAAGCAGCCTCTCCGCCTCTTTTTCGACCGTCGTGCCCAGCCCCCTCGGGAAGCCCGCGTGCTCCATCACAGCCCCGTCGTTCCACCAGAGGCAAAGCTGCGCGGCGTCCTCCGGCAGGGCCGTGCGGATGAGGAGCATACCGTGTTCAAGGCGCATGGGTGCCTCCTTTAGAGCAGAGAGAGCAGATAGTTCAGGTTTTCCTCCGTCGTAGCCCAGGAGGTGCACAGGCGGATGACGGTGTGCTCTGCGTCGTAGGGCTCCCAGAAGCTGTAGCCGATTGTTTCGCCCAGCGCTTCCAGCGCCTTGTTTTCCATGATGATGAACTGCTGGTTGGTGGGGGAGTCGATGAAGAAGCGATGCCCCTTTTCCTTCAGCGCGGCCTTGAGCCGGTCGGCCAGCGCGATGGCGTGGCGGCCGAGCTGCAGGTACAGCCCGTCGGTGAAGAGCACGTCGAACTGCAGGCCCGTGACCCAGCCCTTGGCCAGCAGCGCGCCGTGCTGCTTGATGCGCGTGACAAAATGAGAGGGCATATTGCCGTGCGTGTAGACGAGCGCCTCGCCGCAGAGCGCGCCGCATTTGGTGCCGCCGATGTAGAATACGTCGCAGGTGCGCGCGATCGTGGGCAGATCCACGTCCGTGTCGCTGCTGGCGAGGGCGTAGGCCATGCGCGCGCCGTCGAGATAGAGCGGGATCTGATAGCGGGAGCAGATCGCGTGCAGCGCTTCGAGCTCCGCCTTGGTGTAGAGCGTGCCGACCTCGGTGGGGTGGGAGATATAGACCATGCCGGGGAAGACCATGTGCTCATGGTTGCCGTCGGCGTAGAAGGTCTGCAGATACTTCTCGAGCACGTCCGATCGGATCTTGCCGTTTTCCTGCGGCACCTCCAGCACCTTGTGGCCGGTGTATTCGATCGCGCCGGCTTCGTGCACGCTCACATGGCCCGTGGTCGCGGCGATGACGCCCTCATAGGGCTGCAGGGCCGCGTCGATGACGAGCTGGTTGGTCTGGGTGCCGCCGGTCACAAAGACGACCTGCGCCTCGGGCGCGGCGCACGCGGCCTTGATTTTTTCGGCGGCGGCGGCGCAGTAGCGATCGGTGCCGTAGCCCGGGTTTTGTTCCATCGCGGTCTGCACGAACGCGTTGAGGATGGCCTCGTGCGCGCCTTCCTGATAATCGCTGGCAAAGAGGATCTTTTCGCTCATGGTGTTTCCCTCCGGTTTGTACTGAAATATCTGGTTTTGCTATTAGTATAGCAGGGCGACGCGGCGCTGAAAAGGCCGCGATATAGGAAAAAACCCCGAATGCTTGCGCATCCGGGGTTTGGTAGCGGCGAGTGGATTCGAACCGCTGACCGACCGGGTATGAACCGATTGCTCTAGCCAACTGAGCTACGCCGCCACATGGTTGCGGGGGAGGGATTTGA
>JAUMYC010000275.1 GCA_030528845.1 Eubacteriales bacterium | reverse complement strand
CGGCCACGATGCCCAGATACAGGCCCATGCCGCTGAACTCGCGCACGGAAGCGACGACCATCAGCGAATAGACGCCCGGCGCATGATCGGCAAGACCGACCTCGCCCCAGCGCGCCTCCTCCAGCTGACCCGCATAGCGGGTAATCACGCCCGTGAGCCCCTGGCCGTCGATGAGGATCGCCGCATGGCAGACAAGCGCCGCCGCCATCAGCGCGAGGATATGGCGCAGGGCGACCTTTCTGTCCATGAACATCACGATCAGCAGCGGGAAGAGGAACGCGCTCTGCAGCTTTGCAGAAAGCGCCAGACCCCAGAGCACGCAGCCCGCCAGCGGATGATCCTCAAGCAGGAGCGCCAGACCCCAGAGCGTAAACATCGCAAACGTCGCGTCGCACTGCGCCCACACGCCCGCATTCATGAGCATGGTCGGCGTCAGCACGCAGGCAAACGCGCCGGCGACCGCGCCATAGACCGACGCGCCGCGAAGGCGCGCAAGGCGCAGCACCGCACCCGCCGCCAGGCACTGGCAGACAAGATCAAAGAGCTTGAAGGCGTAGAGCGCAGGGAACGTCTCCAGCCGGGAAAAGAGCGCGCAGACGATCAGATAAAGCCCCGACCAGCTGCCCTCTTCCCAGGCCATCGCGCTGAGCAGATCGTAGTTCCACATGTCATAGAGCATCGGATCCAGCACGTTCGCGTAGCGTCCGGGCGCAATATCCAACAGCGAAATATGCGCGCCCACGGCGAGCACCGACAGCGCGCCCATGCACAAAAGCACGATGACGCTCACGCGGCCGCTCTGCGCGTCGCGCCCAAACGCATGAAAGATAAAGCCCATCAGCACCGCGGCGCAGGCAGCGCCGGTCAGCGCGACCACCACGACGCCCTGCATCGCAGCCATGAGCACCATGACCGCCGCAAAGCAGACGGCCGTCATCGCCGCCAGCAGCGCCAGCCTGCCCTTTGCGCCGAGCTCCTGCATGAGCACAAAGCGCACCGGATCGCGAAGCGGCGAATCCGTCCATTTCTTCATATCCATCATTATCCCTTCACCTCCGTCGCCGCTCCGGCGGGCACGCGCAGCGCGCGGCTGAGCTCATACGCCGTCAGCGCAATCGCCGCGCCCTGAAACATCGCCGCCCACTTCAGGTCCATCAGCCTTTCGCCCGGAAGACCCGCCGTATACGCCGCATAGGACGCAAAGCCGAAGAGCAGCGGCAGCACCGCCCTGCGCGGCGCATAGATCGCCAGCACGAGGGAGAGCACGTCCGCGCCGTAGGTATAGCGCTCATGCATCTTGGGCAGGAAGTACGGAATGCCCGCGAGCATCAGCACGCAGGTCAGCAGCGTTACGTCGACGCTGATGCGCTCCCGGCGCACGCACAGCGCCGCGCACATCGCCATCACGCAGGCAAAGCCCAGCATCATCGCCATCGGGCTGAACATGTCATAGAGCATGCCCTTGTCCAGATCCGGCAGGAGCTGATACCAGTTGGGCGCGTTCATGGTGATGAAATTATAGGCGCCCGCCTGATGCAGATACACGGTAAGCACATGATGCAGGGACTTGCCGCCCCAGAGCGCCGGCGCCATCATGAGCATATAGCCCGCGGGAATGAGCACCAGATGGCGCAGCTTGATATCTTTGCGCAGCCACAGCGGCAGCATCACCGGCAGGAAGAACACCGTCTGCAGCTTAAAGGAGAGCGCAACGCCGAAGAGCAGCATGCTGCGCACGGAATAGCGCCTGAGTCCGCAGTACAGCGCAAACAGGCAGAAGGTGACATAGACCACGTCGCACTGTCCCCAGTACGCGCCGTTAAACACCACCGTCGGCAGGATGCCCGCAATCTGGAAGGTCATCAGCTGCCTGCCTTCGCTCCTGACGCCCAGGGAGACGAGCTTCGTCAGCGCGTACGCCATGAACACGTCCATCAGCACGGAGAATGCCTTGACCATATACTGCCACGGGAAATCCTTGAGACGGGAAATGAGCAGCAGCACGTACAGGTACGGCGGCGTATAGTCGCTCTGCAGGTACCAGCCAAGCCCCTGCTTGACGCTCATCAGCGAATAATCGTAGATCCAGTCGCTCAGGAAGATATCGTAATCGTCGCTCAGGTAATCCAGCAGCGAAATCTTCGCCAGAATCATCGCGCCGGTCGCGACCGCGAGCAGCACGCAGATCAGGCCGTTCTGGCTCTTCGCCGTGCGCAGCTGCAGCGCATAGGCGACGGCGAAGATGGCGGTAAACACCGTCGCGGTGATGATCGCCAGTTCGTCCGTGCGGTAGCCGCTGAAATCGTCGATCTTGGCATAGCGCGCATAGCGCGCGAAGACGAAAAACACCGCCACAGAAAGCGCCCAAAGCAGCGCGCGCGCGATGCGTCCGGGTTTTTTATCAAGCAGCGAGCGCAGCGCGTCGTCAGCAAAATCCCTCGTCATGACATTTTTCCTTTCTGTTTATACAATACCATCTTATATTATACTGAAAAAAACCCGTTCTGTACAGCATTACATTGACGGATTTTGACCCGACCCTTTCATCATAATTTTCCGCGGCGGCGCATATCTAAAGAGCGTGTGAAAATTCCCAATTGATCACATTTGCATCCCATCCCGGACATATCCGGT
>JAUMYC010000274.1 GCA_030528845.1 Eubacteriales bacterium | reverse complement strand
GCCGATCCCTACAGGCGGAAACACTGCCGCACATTTTCCTCACCCGTCCAACGAACCATTTTTCCAACGAAAGGCGGCCGCCAAATGAACTGCACTCTCTGTCCCCGCAACTGCAATATCGATCGCTCCTCCGCCGTGGGCTACTGCGCCATGCCGGAGCAGGCCGTCGTCGCGCGCGCCGCGCTGCACTTTGGCGAAGAGCCGATCCTCGGCGGCGAGCTGGGCTCCGGCGCGGTCTTTTTCTCCGGCTGCTCGCTCAAATGCGTCTATTGCCAGAATTTCGAGCTTTCCCGCGGCCGCGTCGGCAAAAAGATCGGCCCGGAGCGCCTCGCGGAGATCTTCCGCGAACTGGAAGTGCAGGGCGCGAAGAACATCGACCTCGTGAACCCCACGCATTTTCAGGGTGCGATCATGCGCGCTCTGGAGCTTTATAGGCCCAAAGTTCCGGTCGTCTGGAACAGCTCCGGCTACGAAAAATGGGAAAACATCCGTAAAATGGACGGCCTCGTCGATATCTATCTGCCGGACATGAAATACGTCTCTTCCGATATCTCCGGCCTGTATTCCGGCGCGCCGGATTACTTCGCCCACGCGAGCAAGGCCCTGCGCGAAATGGCGCGGCAGACGGGCAAAGCCGTCATCGGCGAGGACGGCCTGATGAAAAAGGGCATGATCGTGCGGCATCTGGTGCTGCCGGGGCACGTCGCCGAGACGAAAAAGGCGCTCGTATGGATTCGCCGGGCGCTGCCGGAGGCATGGCTGAGCCTGATGGCGCAGTACACGCCCTTTGGCGAGGCCTTCCGCTATCCGCCGCTGGACAGGATGCTGACCGAGGAGGAATACGAACAGGCCACGGCCATCGCCGAATCCCTCGGCTTCGAAAACGGCTTTTTTCAGGAGACGGATTCCTCCGGCGTGACGGAGATCCCCCTGTTCGACCTCACTGGCGTGTAAAAATCAAACGCGAAGAAAGGAAAATGGGCATGAAACCGTTCTGGGAAAGCGAATATCTGAACAAAAACAGGGCTACCTTCGGAAACCCGAGCAAAGAGGTGGCAGAGCTCGCGGCGCAGCTGCCCGAAGGCGCAAGGGTGCTCGACGTGGGCTGCGGCGACGGCCGTCACGCGCTCTATCTCGCCGGGCTCGGCTTTCGGGTCGACGCGTTCGATATCTCCGAAAACGCCATCCACAAGCTGAACGCCCTGAAACAGGACGCCGGTCTGCAGATCAACGCCTGCGTGTGCGACGTTCTGCACTACGACTTTCGCGTTCCCTACGACCTGATCATCGTCCACGGCGTGCTGCAGTTCATCGAACGCGCGCAGCAGCCCGCCATCATCGAACTGCTCAAAACATGGACTGCAGCGGGCGGCTATCACATCATCGCGCTGTTCACCGATGAAGAGCCTGTCCCGGACGATCTCAAGGACGTCATGGTCGGCGTGTTCAAAAACGGCGAGATCGCCGAATATTACGACGACTGGGAGATCAAAATGTTCGAAAACAGCAGGTTCAGCGACGAACACGAAAACGGGATCCGCCATCGGCACGCGATGAACAAGCTCATCGCTCAAAAGCCCCGCCCCTGACGCGAAAACAGGCCGGTCTGCACGCGCAGACCGGCCTGTTTACTCCTAAATTCGTCACTTTTTGATGATTTCCGCGATACGCTCCCGGATGATGCGCAGGTTTTCTTCGAGCGGCAGCAGCCCGTTCAGCCGCACGACCGGGCAGCGCAGCTCTTTTGCGCTGTCCTCCGCGAGCTGCGGGTCGCGCGCCTGCGCCCATGCGCGGAATTCGCTCTGCTGCGCGTACATATCGCCGCCGGGCAGCACCCGCGCGCCGAAGCGCTTCTCCTCACGGCTCTGGATGCGCCGCGCGCGCTCCTGCGCAGGCGTTTCCACCAGAAACGCCACGGCGATCTGCTCGAGGATCTCGCTGCGCCAGCGCAGCGTCACGCCCGCGAGGATGAACCGCGGGTGCGCGCGCATGTCCGTCAGCATCGCCGCCTCCGCCTCGTCCTTTGTGCGCGAGACGGAAAACGGCAGCGCCCCAAGATGCTCCGTTTTGATACTTTCCGCGCATTCCAGCGCCTGCGCGCGCGATGCGCGCTGCTCCGGAAAATAATAGTCCTCCGCGTCCATCTCAAAAAAGCCGGTCTCCTTGGCCAGCGCGTGCGCGAGGGTGGATTTGCCCGCGCCGTTCAGCCCGAAAAATGCGATCCCCCGCGCCATAGAACGCCTCCTCACGGCCGGGCCTTGAGATACTCTCTGCAGAACGCGTCCGCATCGGCAAACCGCCTCACCCGCAGCCCCGCCTTTTTGTATTCGCCGCTGTACCGCTCCAGCGCCTCTTCAAACAACCGCTCGTTCTCCCGCAAATCGTCCGGGTCGAACCGATGCATGTATTCCGGCGCCTCTATGGCTGTCTCCTGCCCGATCTCACGCAGCATATGGCACAGCGAAAGAAGGTTCATGAACGAAGAAAAAACGTCTCCCCGCTGCGCAGCTTCGCTCATTTTTCCGTGCCAGTTGGAGTACATTTCTTCGTATGTTCCGCGCAGCTTTTCTCCGCAGGGCTCGCCTTTCGGGGCCGGATGCGCCATATGCGCCCGCGCCGCCCCCATCAGCTGCCGGAGCGCTCTGCAGA
>JAUMYC010000063.1 GCA_030528845.1 Eubacteriales bacterium | reverse complement strand
AAACTGCGCGGTCTCTGCGGAGAATGACGATGCTTTTGCGTCCGCCGGAGGAGAACAAAAGGCGTTGACAACACGCGGTGGGGATGTTAAAATATTGAAAATAGGAGTATCTTTTGTGCTCCTATGGGTTGAAAACTGTATAGCGATTCATCGGATGACTGACCTGGGAGAGACCGTGCTTTCGCGGCGCCGAAGGGGATAAAAACTCTCAGGCAAAAGGATCGGGTCACGACGAAGCTCTGAAAAGTGCGGCGCGAGCCGTATGCCGAAGGTGCAACCTGCCGCCAAGCCGCGGCGGGGAATCTCTCAGGAACATAAACAGAGACACAAAGCTCAATGAAGGGGTCTTTGTGTCTTTTTTACGTCAAGCATCGCACCGGGGCAAAGAAAAACACTGAAGGAGGAGAACGACATGAGCGAACTCAAGCGCACCCAGTTTTATGAGGTGCACGTCGCCTCTGGCGGAGAAATGGTAGACTTCGGCGGATGGGAAATGCCCATCCAGTATCCGGGCGGCATTCTGGCGGAGCATCTGTACACGCGCCGCGCCTGCAGCCTGTTCGACGTTTCCCATATGGGAAGGATCCTTGTCGAGGGCCCGGAGAGGATCGCATTTTTGCAGCATGTGCTCACCAGCAACGTCGCGGCGCTGGAAGTGAACAAAGCGCAGTACTGCATCATCCCGAACGAGAACGGAGGCGCGATCGACGACGCCTATCTCAACCGCTTTGAGGAAGACCGCTTCCTGCTGGTGGTAAACGCCGCGAACAAGGAGAAGGATCTGGTGCATCTGCGCGAGCAGATCAAGGGCTACGACTGCACGATCACGGATCTTTCCGGCGAATACGCCGCCATCGCCGTGCAGGGCCCGATGACGGACGAGCTGCTCACCCGGCTTTCCGGCGGCGCGGCCATTACCGAGCCGAAGAGGAACTCGCTCAATACGATCTCGCTCGAGGGGCACGTCGTGCAGGCGGCGAAGACCGGCTACACCGGCGAACCGCTGGGCTACGAGATCTACGCAAAGAACGAAGACGCCCTCTGGCTGTGGGATCGACTCGTCGAGATGGGCGCGAAGCCCGCGGGCCTCGGCGCGCGCGACACGCTGCGCCTCGAAGGCGGTCTGCCGCTGTACGGCCATGAGATGGGCCTCGATCCGGAAGGCGTCGAGATCCCGATCTACGCGGTGTCGCTTGCAAAGTTCGCCGTGAGCTTTGCGGAGGAAAAGGGCGATTTCATCGGACGCAAGGCTCTGGAGGAGCAGTTTGCGGCGTTCCAGAAGTACGCCGAGAAGGATTACAGCGACCTGAGCATCCTGCCCAAGCGCATCATGCCCATCGCTCTGACCGACCGCGGCGTCATCCGTGCGGGCATGCCTGTCTATCGAAACGGCGAGCAGGTCGGCTGGGTGACCAGCGGCACCATGGTCCCCTATTATCATACGGAAGGCGAAGACGAGGATGTGCGCCTGCTCGAAACGACGGGCAAGCGCTCGATCGGCTTTTGTTATATCAACAGCGATATCACCCGCGGCAAGGCCGTGGAAGTAGACGTGCGCGGCCGCAGGCTCAAGGCCGTCCTGCCCACGCGCCATCTCAAACTGAACACCCCGCGCTATGCCGTCGCGCTCGTGCGCTGAGGCTCCCCTCCCCGTTTCATCCGAACATGAATACATATTGAATATTTGGAGGTAGATCGACATGAAATTTCCGAGCGAACTGAAGTACACCAAGACCCACGAATGGATCAAGATCGAAGACGGCGTTGCGCTGATCGGCATCACGGACTATGCGCAGGACGCTCTTGGCGACGTCGTGTTCATCAACCTGCCCGGCGAAGGCGACGACGTGACCGCCGGCGAGAGCTTCGGCGATCTGGAATCCGTCAAGGCTGTTTCCGAGCTGATCTCCCCGGTCAGCGGCGCGATCTGCGCGGTGAACGAAGAACTGGCCGACGCGCCCGAGAACGTCAACAGCGACCCCTACGGCGCGTGGATCATCAAGGTCGAAAACGTCTCCGATACCGAAGAGCTGATGGACGCTGCCGAATATGAGGCATTCTGCGCCAAGGAGGGCTAATACCTATGGGAAGCTATATTCCTTCCACGCCTGAGCAGCGGCGCAGGATGCTGGAGGCCATCGGGCTGAGCGATTATATGGATCTGTATCGCGACGTCCCGGCCGACATGATCCTCAGCCGCCCGCTCAACATCCCGGAGGGGATGAGCGAGCTGGAGGTCAGCCGTGCCATGCGCGCCATGGCGGAGAAGAACAAGGTCTTCTCCACAGTCCTGCGCGGCGCGGGCGCATATGACCATTATATCCCCAGCATCGTCAAATACATCCCCGCGAAGGAAGAATTCCTGACCGCGTACACGCCCTATCAGGCCGAAATGAGCCAGGGCGTGCTGCAGTCGATCTTTGAATACCAGACGATGATCTGCGAACTGACGGGCATGGACGTCTCCAACGCATCCGTATACGATGGAGCGACGGCCGCCGCCGAGGCTGCGACGATGTGCCGCGACCGCAAGCGCAAGATCACGCTCGTCTCCGCCGCTGCGCATCCGGACGTCATCAACACCGTGCGCACCTACTGCTATGCAGCGGGCGAAGAAATGCAGCTCGTTCCCGTGCAGGACGGCAAGACAGACCTGCAGGCGCTCAAGGAGATGCTCAACGCGCAGGTCGCCTCGTTCTATGTGCAGCAGCCCAATTTCTTCGGCCTCTTTGAGGATGCGGACGCACTGGGCGAGGCCGTCCACGAAGCGGGCGCCATGTACATCATGGGCTGCGACCCCATTGCGCTGGGCGTCATGAAGACCCCGCGCGAATGCGGCGCGGATATCGCCGTGGGCGAAGGCCAGTCTCTGGGCATGCCCATCAGCTTTGGCGGGCCCTATCTGGGCTTCATGGCCACGACAAACAAGCATATGCGCAAGCTGCCCGGCCGCATCGTCGGCGAGACGGTGGACAGCGCGGGAGAACGGGCTTACGTCCTCTCTCTGCAGGCGCGTGAGCAGCATATCCGCCGCGAAAAGGCCAGCAGCAACATCTGCTCCAATCAGGCGCTGTGCGCGCTGACGGCAGCGGTCTATATGGCCGCGATGGGCCCCACCGGCATGGCGGAAGCCGCCCGTCAGTGCATGGCCAAGGCGCATTATCTCGCCAAGGGCCTGTGCGCCATCCCCGGCGTGCAGCTCAAATACAGCGGCGAATTCTTCCATGAATTCGTCGTCGAGATGCCCAAGGCCGAAGAAGCGCTCGCCGCGCTGGAACAGGCCGGCATCCTCGGCGGCCTGCCCATCGACGGCGGCGTGCTCTGGTGCGCCACGGAAAAAATCTCCAAGGCGGAGCTGGACAAGGCGATCGCCATCGTAAAGGAGGTGCTGGCATGAAGCTGATTTTTGAAAAGAGCGTCCCCGGCCGCAGCCTGAGCCTGCTGCCTCCCTGCGATGTGGAAACGGTGGAAATGCCCGCCGCCCTGCAGCGCGCGAGCGCCCCTGCCCTGCCCGAGCTGAGCGAGACCGAGCTTTCGCGCCACTACACCGAACTGAACAAGCGCGTGCACGGCGTCAACTGCGGCTTCTATCCGCTGGGCTCCTGCACGATGAAGTATAACCCGCGCATTGACGAGGAAATGGCCGCGCTGCCGGGCTTTGCAAACGTGCATCCCCTCGCTCCGGCGCATACGGTCGAGGGCTGCCGCGAAGCGCTCGACATGGCGCGTGATCTGCTTTGCGAGATCACCGGCATGGACGATATGACCTTCCAGCCGGCCGCTGGCGCGCACGGCGAATTCACCGGCGTGCTGCTGATCAAGCAGTATCACGATGCGCGCGGCGATTCCAAGCGCACCAAGATCATCGTGCCGGATTCCGCGCACGGCACCAACCCCGCTACGGCGGCGATGTGCGGCTATGAAGTGGTCAACATCGCCTCCGCGCCCAACGGCTGCGTGGATCTGGATTCGCTCAAGGCCGCGCTCGGCGACGACACCGCCGGCCTGATGCTCACCAACCCCAACACCGTCGGCATTTTCGACGAAAACATTCTGGAGATCACGCGCCTTGTGCATGAGGCGGGCGGCCTGTGCTATTACGACGGAGCAAACCTCAACGCTGTGATGGGCGTGGTGCGCCCCGGCGATATGGGCTTTGACTGCATCCATCTGAACCTGCACAAGACCTTTGCCACGCCCCACGGCGGCGGCGGCCCGGGCGCGGGCGCGGTCGGCTGCAGTGCGGCTCTGGCCCCCTATCTGCCCAAGTCTGCCCTGATGGACGGCGGAACGCCCGCGCAGGTGCGCAGCTTTGCCGGCAACTTCCTCGTGGTCGTGAAGGCGCTCGCGTACATCCTCACGCTGGGCCGCGAGGGCATCCCGGAGGCGGCGAAGAACGCCGTGCTCAACGCAAACTATCTGCAGGCGAAGATCCGCGGCACGTTTGAGCCCGCGTTCGATCGCATCTGCATGCATGAATTCGTGCTGGATCTGAGCTCCTTCAAGAAGGAGACGGGCGTCTCGGCGCTGGACGTGGCCAAGACGCTGATCGACCACGGCATGCACCCGCCGACGATGTACTTCCCGCTGATCGTACACGAAGCGCTGATGCTCGAGCCCACGGAAACGGAAAGCCCCGAGACGCTCGACTGGGCGGCGGAGGTCTTCCGCAGCTTGTACGAACTGGCGCACAACGACCCGGAATATATGCACAACGCGCCGCATAACGCGCAGATCGGCCGTCCGAACGAGGTGCGCGCCGCGAGGCAGCCTGTGCTGCGCTGGCAAAAAGCATGCTCGAACGACTGAGGCTTTATATCGGCAAGGGGACTGACCCCTACCGCAACCTCGCCGTGGAGCAGCATCTGATGGAGACCGTGCCGGAGGACATGTGCATTTTATACCTGTGGCAGAATGCGGATACCGTCGTCATCGGCCGAAATCAGAACGCTTGGAAGGAATGCCGCACCGCCCTTCTCGAACAGGAGGGCGGTCGGCTTGCGCGGCGTCTTTCCGGCGGCGGCGCGGTGTTCCATGATCTGGGGAATCTGAATTTCACCTTTCTCGTCCCCACCGCCCACTACGATCTGGACAGGCAGCTCGCCGTCGTGCAGGGCGCCTGCCGCAGCCTCGGCGTACGGGCGGAGCGCTCCGGCCGCAACGATATTCTGGCTGAAGGGCGCAAATTTTCCGGCAATGCATTTTATAAAAACGCAGGACGCTCCTATCACCATGGCACGCTGCTCGTGGATGCGGATATGGAGCGCATGACGCGTTATCTGGCCCCGTCCCGCGCAAAGCTCACGGCAAAGGGCGTGGATTCCGTGCGCTCGCGGGTGGTGAATCTGCGTGAGATCGCGCCGGACATCAGCATCGAAGCGCTCAAGCAGGCGCTTGCCGAGGCGTTTGCGCGCGAATATGCCCTGCCCTGTGAAGCAATTTCCGAGCGGGAGCTCGACCGCGACGCGATCGAAAAGCTGCGGCAGCGCAACGCAGGCTGGGAATGGAACTACGGCCTGCGAGCAGAGGCGGATATCACCTTTGAAGAGCGCTTCCTCTGGGGAAGCATCCAATTCGCCCTTTCGCTCGAAGGCGGCATTGTAAAAGAAGCGCGCATCTATACCGACGCGATGGACTGGAGCCTCGCCCCGAGGCTGGAAGCAGCCCTGTGCGGTTGCCGCTTCTCTCTGCCCGAGCTTTCTTTGCGCCTTGCCGCGGCGGAATTGGCCCCGGAGCAGCAGGCGGAACTGCTTGCGCTCCTGAAGAAGGCGATGCTGTAGCGCGAACAAAACAGCGCGAAAAAACACACACGGAGGGAATCTATGACCGATTTTCAACTGATCGTTATCGGCGCGGGCCCGGGCGGCTATATGGCAGCCCTGCGCGCCGCAAAGAAGGGACTGCGCACGGCGGTGATCGAAAGCCGCGAAGCAGGCGGCACCTGCCTTAACCGCGGCTGCGTGCCCACCAAAGCCCTTCTCCATTCTTCGCAAGTCTATTCCGATGCGCTAAGCGGCGCGCAGATGGGCGTATCTGCCGGCGAAGTATCTATCGACATCGAGGCGATGTACGCCCACAAAAAGCAGATCGTTGAGAAGCTCAGCGGAGGCGTAGAGAGCCTGCTCAAGGCGGCGAAGGTGGAATTCATCCGCGGGCACGGTTCGATCTGCGCGCCGGGCGAAGTGCGCGTATGCACTGCGGAAGGCGAAGAACAGACTTACACTGCACAGAACATCCTCGTGGCGACGGGCTCTGTGCCTGCTCGTCCGCCCATCCCCGGTCTGGAGCTGCCCGGCGTCGTGACCTCCGACGAGCTGCTCGACGGCGACGCAAAATTGCATCGTTCCATCGTGATCATCGGCGGCGGAGTCATCGGCGTGGAATTTGCCACGTTCTACAGCGATCTGGGATGCCGGGTCTCCATCGTGGAGGGACTGGACAGGCTCCTGCCCAATATGGATCGCGAGCTCGGACAAAACCTTGCGCAGCTGCTCAAGAAGAAGGGCGTGCAGATTTTCACAAACGCAATGGTAGAGCGCGTAGAACAGGCGGAAGACGGCCTGCGCGTCTGCTTCAGCGCCAAGGGAGCCGCCGGTGAGGCCACGGGCGATGCGGTGCTCTGCGCCATCGGACGCAGGCCGAACACGGAAGGGCTCTTCCCGGGCGAACTGCAGCCCGAGATGGACGGCCGACGCATCCGCGTGGACGCCTCCTTCGGGACCAGCATCCCCGGCGTCTATGCCATCGGCGACGTCTCCTCCCCCGTGCAGCTTGCGCACGTTGCGACCGCACAGGGAGAAAACTGCGTGGACATGCTCTGCGGTGAAAGCGCCGGGATCGACATGAACATCGTGCCCGGCTGCATCTACTGCCGCCCGGAGATCGCTTCCGTCGGCCTGTGCGAGGCGGATGCGAAAGCCGCCGGCATTCCTGTCAAGGTCGGCAAATGCACTTTGTTCAGCAATGCACGCACGCTCATCGCAGATACGGGCCGCTCCTTTATGAAGGTCGTCGCGCATGCGCAGACGCATGCGATCCTCGGTGCACAGCTCATGTGCGACCGATGCACGGATATGATCACGCAGATCAGTCAAGCGATCGCGCATGGACTGACTGTCGAACAGATGCTGCGCGTCATGCGGCCGCATCCGACCTATGAGGAGGCCCTTACCGAGGCTCTGGAAGACCTTCTCGCAAAGCTCTCCCGTTGAAATAAAGAAAAAAGCGAACCGGGTTTGAAGACCCGGTTCGCTTTTTATAGAAATTTCACATCAGCCGAAGATCTGCAGCGGCATGCGCTGCGCTTCCAGCTCCTGCATGCTGTAGCCGAACGTTTCAGAGTTAAGGCTGTCGATCTGCTTTGCGAGGGCTGCGTACGCCCCGGGATAAACAGACCCCGGCAGCCCCTGCGTGATACAGGGGATGAAATGCGCCCTGCCGCAGCGCTGCATGGCCTGCTGCGCGGCTGTACGGCAGTCCTGCTCGCTCCAGCCCGTAAAATCGACCTGCTTATTGTCGATCTCGCCCATAAAGGAGATCTTTCCGCCATATTTGCTGATCAGCTCCGGCAGATCGTTGGAATGCATGCAGCCCTGCCAGATGTCGATGCCCATCTCGATCATATACGGTACGAGGCTGGCTGCGTAGCTGTCGCAATGGTGGACGATCAGCTGTACGCCGTGATCGTGATAATAGCTGTAGATCTGCTTGTAGGGCTCCACGAAAAACTCTGCAAACATCTCCGGGCGGAGGAACGTGCGGTCTTCGGTGCCCCAGTCATCGTGATGAAAGATCGCTTCCGGATGCAGCTGCGTGCAGATCTCCTCTGCGATCTCGAGCTCCCAATCCGTCAGATAGCGGATCAGATCGTGCATTTCCTGCGGGTTGTCGATATAATTGACCAGCGCTTCGACCATAGAGCACAGATTGTGCGTCTGTTCGAACAGCCCGGGAGCGACCATGAGCGCCGCAAAGGCTTTCGTCCGGTCGATGGTCTCAAAGCGCGCGCGGAAGCCGTCCCATTCCTCCTGAGAGATGTGTACCTTGGGCGCGCGCACATATTCCCGCCAGTTTTCGATATCCTTCACGACGATCCTCTCGGGTGTATGCACGGGCATGAAGCCGGGCGTGCCCTCCGTCGCCATGCTTGCGACTCCCCATGCGTTGATCGCCAGATTCCCCTCGCGGCGACCGTGCATATGCATCATATGCGGGACGGGCATGAGGTGCAGCGCTTCGTATTGGTTTACAAATCGATCCGGCTTGCCGCCGCGGATCGTCTCGATCAAATTTTGTTTTGCCGTCAGCATTCCAGTTTTCCTTTCCCTGCCGCAAGAGGTTATCGCACGATGCCGCGATAGGTCTTCTGCACTTCTTCATAGCTCGCCAGATTTCCGATGTCATAGCGTCTGCCCGGCATTTCGTAGGCGTGTACGGTCGTCTGCGCGCTGAGCCACGCGATGAAGCTGCCCGGCGCGTCCACGCCGCAGCCGCCTTCGATGCCGACCTTCACAAGCCCGGCGTCGGAGCGCTTGTAAATATAGAACGGCGGCGTACACCAATGGCTTTTGGGCCGAGCAGGCTTTTCTTCCATGGAGATGATCCTGTCGTTCTCATCCACTTCAGCGACGCCCGTTTTGCGCAGCTTTTCTTCGTTCGGCTCGTAAAAGCGCATGACGCAGGAGGTCTGCTTCTTCTGCTGATAGGCGATAAAGCCCGTCAGGCTGAAGTCGAGCACATTATCTCCCGCGATGACCAGCAGATCGTCGTCCAACGAGAGCTCGTCTATGGCAAACTGGATGTCGCGCACTGCGCCGAGGCGCGTCTCGTTGCTCTCCGTGCCGTCATCCAGAACGGTGACGGGCAGGCGATGGACCGCGGCCCATTCCCGGAAATGGCCGGCAAACTTATGGTTGCTGATGACGATATACTGATCCACGACGCCCGCCGACGAGATATCATCCAGCAGCCAGTCAAGGATCGTCTTCTCCCCCACCTTCAAAAGCGGCTTGGGAAAGTTCTCCGTCAGAGGATACAGCCTCGTGGCATAGCCTGCGGCCAAGATCAAACATTTCATAATGCAACACCATCCGCGCTTTCGCAAATATGGGCGGAATACCGGCCTTCGAGCGCCGGGAACGCCCTAAGATACTCCCGGCCGACCTGTTCGAGGATCGATTCCTCGTAGGCGGGGTCGATCAGCGCCATGCAGCAGCCCTTAAAGCCCGCGCCGGAGAAGCGGCCGCCGTAGATGCCGTCGGTCCGTGTCATGATCTCGTAGAGCTCCTTGAGCTCCGGAGAGCCCGTTTCCCAATTGTAGATGGACGACCAGCCGCTTTCAAAGGAAACGCGGCCATAGGCCTCTATATCGCCCCTGCGCCATGCTTCAACGCCCTGCTGCACGCGGGCATATTCGCTGTACCAATGCTCGGCGCGCTTGCGGAAGTTCTCGGGCAGACGGTCTTTGTACTGCAGGTAGACCTCATAGGGCACGTCGCGCAGGAAAGTCTGCGCGAATTTGCCATAGGGCATGCCCGCATAGGCCTTGAGCGCGTAGGCCGCGCTGCGGCATTCGTCCACGCGCATGTTGAACGCGGAGCCCGCCAGCGTGCGCTCGATGCCGGAAAAGAAAATGGCGATCTTATAGGGCTTCATCTGCGGATGCTGCGGGATGAGCTCGAAGCTGTCATCCAGCGTGTCCAGATAGAGCAGATGATTTTTCTTGGAATAGACCTCGCAGGACTGATCCAGCTTTCCGCAGGAAACGCCCACATAGTTGTTCTCCGCATCCAGCGCCGTCATGATCATCTCACTCTGCGTGAGGCGGATGTTGTTGACTTTGCACAGCGCGGAAAGGAAGGTGATGATGACGGACGCGGACGAGGACAGGCCGCCGATGGGCAGGCTGCCCTCGATCACCCCGCACACGCCCACGCGCAGGGGGTATTTCTTCGCCAGCGCCCACGTCGCGCCGCGCAGATAATCCGCCCAGTCGTTTTCGCACTGCTCCGGCACGGCGTTGATATGCCACTGCGCGCGGTTGGGAAAATTCAGCGAGCGCACCTCGATGATCCCGGAGCGCTTGGGCCTGTAAGCCATGTGGATGCCCTGATCCACCGCAAGACCGGTGATCTTGCCGAGGTTATGGTCGGAATGCGCGCCCACGGGGCAGATACGATAAGGGCAGAACGAAACGCCTTCTGCGTCCCGCTGATATATCTCAAAGAACTTTTCTACACACTTCATTTTAATTCCCACCTGAAAGAGGCGCTTACGCCCCGTAATACTCTTTATACCATTGCGCGAAGCTGCGCAGCCCTTCCCGGATGCCGATGCCCGGTCGGAAGCCGAAATCTTCCTCGAGCGCCGAGCTGTCCGCAAAGGTCACAGGAACGTCGCCGGGCTGCATGGGTACGAGCTCGCGGTGCGCCTCGAAGTCGTAATCCTCCGGCAGCACCCCAGCGCGTACCAGCTCCTCCTGCAGCGTCTGAATGTAATCCAGCAGGTTTTCCGGCGTGCCTCCGCCGATGTTGTAGACCCGATACGGCGGCACGGGGAGGCCGTCCGCGCCGTCGGAGCGCTCCGGCGCGCCCTGCATCACGCGCACGATGCCCTCGACGATATCGTCCACATAGGTAAAATCGCGCTTGCAGTTGCCGTAGTTGAAGATATGGATCTTCTTCCCCGCGGCAAGCTTCTGCGTAGCGGAAAAATAGAACATATCCGGCCGGCCTGCAGGGCCGTACACCGTAAAGAAACGCAGGCCTGTCGAAGGGATATTGTAGAGCTTGGCATAGCTGTGCGCCAAGAGCTCGTTGGATTTCTTGGTCGCTGCATAGAGGGAGACAGGCGTGTCGACCTTATCTTCTGTGCTGAAGGGGACCTTCTTGTTGCCGCCGTAGACAGACGAGGACGACGCATAGACCAGATGCTCGACAGGGCAGCGCCTGCATGCTTCCAGGATATTGTAAAACCCAATGATATTACTCTCGATATACACCTCGGGATGGTCGATCGAATAGCGCACGCCTGCCTGCGCGGCCAGATTTACCACCACCGCCGGGCGATATTTCTCGAACACCTCGTCCACCAGCGCTCTGTCGGCGATCGAACCGCGAATGAACGTATGACTAACGTTTGAATCGGCCGCGGCCTGTTCGATCTGCGCCAGGCGATACTCCTTGAGCTTGGGGTCATAGTAGTCGTTCATATTATCAAAACTGACGATCTGCCCGGAGGACATCTCCCGCAGCAGCCGCAGGACAAGGTTCGCTCCGATAAACCCGGGCGAGCCCGTCACCAAGACCGTCTTGCCGTTCAGTTCGACGTTTCTCTTCACCATATTTTCATCCGCCTTCCGATGAAAGTTCTCCGACCGATCAGCGCCGCCGGAATAATCATACTGATATTATATCATATATTTTGCGCTTGGGCAAACAGGCGCGGCTTGGCTCGCTGACGATGAAAAAAGCCTTGAAATCTTTTGATTTCAAGGCTTAAGCTTGGTGCGCCATCAGGGACTCGAACCCGGGACACCCTGATTAAGAGTCAGGTGCTCTACCAACTGAGCTAATGGCGCATACTGGAGCGGGTGATGGGAATCGAACCCACGTATCCAGCTTGGAAGGCTGGCGCTCT
>JAUMYC010000273.1 GCA_030528845.1 Eubacteriales bacterium | reverse complement strand
ATGGGCTTCTCGCGCACGGGCCGCGCCGTGCTGCGCGCGCTCGTCGGCGGCTCGACTGTTTCTACGACGCTCGCCTTCGCGGCTGCTTTGGAAGCGACCGGAGTCTCTTTTGCGGAGAAGGCGTCCTGCGCGGTGTTGGGCGCTTTTTTGGGCTGTTCCCCCGCCGGCGCGACGGAGGGGATGACCATCTCCTGCGCGCGGATGAGCCGTTCGGCCTCGCGGCGCTCGATGCGCGCTTCTCGGCGTTCGGCGCGGGCCTCGCGCTGCTGCGTCATGTGCTGCTGCACGTTGGCGAGGCCGTCGACGGCGCGCTCGCGGATGCGGCTCATGGAGATCTTGCGCAGCAAAATCAGGTCGATGAGCGCGAGGGCGATGTAGACGATCAGGCTGCCGGCCACATGCAGGCCCAGCCCGATATACAGCGGCCAGACGGTGATCGCGCCGATGAGCCCGCCGCCTGTCTGCGCGCGGAAGGCGTGCAGGAGGAAGCTGGCGTAGTTGGTCTGGCGCAGGTCGGCGAGCAGGCCGTCCATGGCGAAGAGCTCAAACACGCCGAAGACGATGGCGATCAGCGCGGACAGGAGCGCGACGCGCACGGGGCTGATGCGCCGCTGCCTTGTGGAAAAGAGCAAGATCAGCGCCGCCCAGCACAGGATGATGGGGATGGCAAAGCAAAGCACGCCCGCCAGACCGGTCATGATCGAACGGACGACGCCCGGAAAGCCCACTGCATTGGGCGTGAAGGCAAAATAAACCGAGAGCACCCCCAGACACAGGATCACAACGCCCGTCACGTCGCGCACGAGCTGTTTGGAATCCCCACCGGAGCTGTTCTTTTTCGCGCCGCCGCGCTGCGGCTTGCGCGTATTGGATGTTGTTTTTTTCGCTGGCATATTGACCCCCGGATTCTCAGAGCTATCCTTTATTATACACTATTTTCAAGCGGCACACAAGTTGACGGGAGCGCGACGAGGAATTTATCCCTCCGCAAGGAGAAAAATAGATCGGCAAGCGCCGCCGCCGCGCAATCAAAATAGGGGAATGCATGGCTCCGCGTACAAAATATACGCCGTTTTTTCCGCAATATCCGCTCCGCAGCGGCTTCGGGCTGGACAAAAGGTCTGAAATCCAGTATACTGTTAAATGATGAAAAATAACCCTGACAGGAGGTCCGTCCCCATGAAGATACTTTTCGCTGCTTCGGAATGCGTACCGTTTGTCAAGACCGGCGGTCTGGCCGACGTCGTGGGCGCGCTGCCCAAGGAATTGGTCAAGCACGGAGCCGACGTGCGCGTCATCCTTCCGCTCTACCGCGAAATGAGCGCGCAGTGGCGCAGCCAGCTGGAGCATGTGCTCTATTTCTATATCAATCTGGGCTGGAGAAGGCAGTATTGCGGCATCGAAAAGCTCGTGTACGAGGGCGTCACGTTCTATTTTGTCGATAACGAGTATTACTTCGGCCGCCCGTATATCTACGGCCTTGGCGGAGACGAGGGCGAGCGCTATGCGTTCTTCTCCCGCGCCGTGCTCGAGGCTCTGCCGCAGATCGACTTCATCCCCGACATCCTGCACTGCCACGACTGGCAGACGGGCCTTGTGCCGGCCATGCTCAACGCGCAGTATCGCAAGCTGCCCCAGTATGCCGACATCCGCACCATCTACACCATCCACAACCTGCAGTATCAGGGCATCTTCCCCATCGGCGATATCGAAGATCTGATCAGCCTGGGCGGCTGGGCCTATGACAGAGACCATCTCGAGTTCTACGGCCAGTGCTCCTTCATGAAGGGCGGCATCGTCTTTGCCGACGCCATCACCACCGTCTCGCCCACCTACTCTCAGGAGATCCAGACGGCCTATTACGGTGAAAAGCTCGACGGCCTGCTGCGCTCCCGCGCGGACGTGCTCACCGGCGTGCTCAACGGCATCGACACTATCGAATACGACCCGCAGACCGATCCGCTGATCGAATACAACTACGGCGCGGATTCCATCCACATCAAGGAGCAGAACAAGCTGGCCCTGCAGAAGGAACTGGGTCTGGAAGAGAACGCGGACGTGCCGATGATCGGCATGGTCGGCCGTCTCTCCGGCCAGAAGGGCCTCGATCTGGTCGAGCGCGTGCTGGACGAGATCATGGCTACCGGCGCGCAGCTGGTCGTGCTGGGCAAGGGCGAGGAAAAATACGCCGACCTGTTCAACTGGGCGCAGTGGAAGTATCCGGGCCGCATCGCCGCCCGCATCGAAATGAACCACGCCCTCGCGCATAAGATCTACGCCGCTTCCGATCTCTTCCTCATGCCCAGCCTCTTCGAGCCCTGCGGCCTGAGCCAGATGATCGCCATGCGCTACGGCACGCTCCCGATCGTCCGCGAGACGGGCGGCCTGCGCGACACCGTGCTCTCCTACAACGAATTCACCGGCGAGGGCAGCGGCTTCAGCTTCTTCAATTACAACGCGCATGACATGCTGCACGTCATCGAGCGCGCCGTGCTCTATTTCAAGGAGCAGCGCGACGTCTTCACGTCCATCGCCGTGCGCGACATGCAGGGCAGCTACGGCTGGGATATCTCCGCCAAGGTCTACATGGAGCTCTACGAGAAGACCGTGCTCCGCCCTAAGGAGGAGCCCGCCAAGCCCAAGCAGACCCGCGCGAAGAAGGCCGCGGCAGACGAACCTGCCGAAAAGAAGCCTGCCCGCGCCAAGAAGGCC
>JAUMYC010000272.1:221-2718 GCA_030528845.1 Eubacteriales bacterium | reverse complement strand
GGGCGGCGAGCAGGTGGCGGATTTTGTCGTCGTCATGCCGGGGCAGGGCCATGGACATACGGTCTATCTGCCGATCGACACGAGCCTGCCGATGCGCGAATACACCGAACTGCGCACTGCGCTGGACGGCGGCACGCGCGAGGACATCGAGAACGCGCGCGGGCTGTTGGAGTCTGCCGTGCGCATGCATGCGCGCCGCATGAGCGAAAAGCTGATCGCGCCGCCGTATACGACGGATTATGCCGTCCTCTTCCTGCAGAGCGAGGGTCTGTTCTCCGAAATCCTGCGCATCAGCGGTCTGGCGGAACGCATCCAGAGCGAGAGCCGCATGGTCATCGCGGGCCCGACGACACTGTCTGCGCTGCTGTCCAGCTTGCAGATGGGCTTCCGTTCTCTGGCCATTGAGCAGCGCACGGAGGAGATCATGGCGCTGCTGGCCGCTGTCCGTTCGGACTTCGGCGGTTTTGCGAGCTTGCTTTCCCGCACGCAGAAGCGCCTGCGTCAGGCGACGGAGACCATCGAGAGCGCGCAGCGCCACAGCGAGACGATCGCCCGCCGCCTCAGCGACGACGTGAGCGAATTGCCGGGCGGCACGCGCGAACTGCCGGTGCACACGCTCATTGAGGGCGAGGAGCCCTTCGGCGAGGACGACAGCGAGTGGGATTGATCCATTCGATGATGGGAGAATCTTTACAGAACGAAAAATGAAATCGGGCGTGGCGGCATGTACGTCACGCCCGCAGCGATCTTTATGAAGGAAAATCCCATTTTCCGAAATAAGAATCGTTTCCTTGCCGATTTCACGGCCGAAAGCCGCAGGCTTCAAGTGAAATCGGGTGGGGGGTGACTATGGCGGGGGAGCTTGCTCCCCCGTCCATCGGCTTTTAAAAAGCGTGTCATGCGCTTTTCTTTTTTTGCGCTGCTTTGCGACAGCAGCCCCGATACATACGCTATACAATGATCCCATAAACGGGAAGGCGGGAAGGGTATGGCGGAAAAGATCGTATGCGAATATGAGGAGCAGGAAGCCTGCGCGCCGGGCGCGCTTGACGGCTTCTTTGGCGGCATCGCAGGGACGCTGAAGGAAAGCGGCACGCCGGCGCAGCGGATTCTGTGCGCGATGATGATGGCCGTGTTTGCTCTGGCGCGGCTGCCGGGCGGCGGCTACTGCGCGCAGGCGGCGATGTTTGCCGTGCTTCTGCATCTGGGGTTTGCGGCGTCATCGGCTTTTATCGGCGTGCTGGCGGGGTTTCTGATCGGCTATGTGCGCGGGGATATGGCGCTGTGCAGCCAGCTTCTCGTCTGCGTGCTGCTGTGGCTTTCCTGTGCGCTGTGGGCAAGGCCGAATGGACGGCTGCGCATGGCGGCGGCGGTGCTCATTTCGCAGCTGCTGGGCGGCGTTTTTCATACGGGGCTGCTGACGGGAAGCGCGACGCCGCTGTCGCTGATCGTCTGGGGGCTGAGCGCGGCGGCGGGGGCGGCGCTGTGTCTGCTCTACGATGGGGCGGCGCTCTCTGTCAGCCGCCGGGAGGAGCTGGACGGGGAGACGCGGCCCCTGTGCGCGATGGCGGTGCTTGCCACGTTTGCCGCCGGGCTTCTGCATCTGCCCTATGGCGCGGCGATGGCCAGCAGCATGGCGCTGTATCTGACGCTTGAGCATGCCTACGTCGGCGGCGCGGCGCAGGCGATTCTCTGCGCGGGCGTGCTGGGCGGCGTGGTTTCGCTCGGCCTTGGCGGCGTCAATACCTGCGCGATGCTGCTAACGGGCGGCTTTCTGGCGGGGGAGATCAAGACGCGGCACAGAAGCGTCTGTGCGGCGCTGATGCTCTCGGGCATGGCGGCGGCGAGCGCGCTGCTGGGCGGGACGTGGCAGGATTACCGCCTGCTGGTGATCGGCCTGCCGGGCGCCCTGCCGTGTCTGCTGTTGCCCATTTCCTGGCGTAAGGCGGTGACGGGGATCGTCGAGCGTCCGGGCGAGGCGGAACTGACGCAGTCGGAGGCAATTGCCGTGCGCTGCGCGTCGATGATCCACGCATGGGCGCATCTGTATGAGGATACGGCGAAGATGATGCAAGGGCTGTGCGCGCCGGGGGAGGATACGCCGCTTGTGCGCGAGTGCGTACAGCTGCTGCATAAGACGAGCGCCGCCGCGCATCAGGTGTGCGAGCGGACGCTGGGCGAGATCCGTCCGGACGACGAGGCCTACCGGCGGGTGCGCTATGCGCTGGTGCGCGAGGGGCTTGAGCAGGTGCGCCCGGCGTATGCGCTGCGCGTGTGCGGGCGGCGCGAGGTGATGCTCATCAAGCCCGAGCATGTGGCCGCGTCTTCGCTTGAAAAGCTGGTGTCGTCCGCCTGCGGGGCGGCGATGCGCGCGCGGGTGAAGGAGGGGCTTTTGTGCACGCAGGCGGTCTTTGAGCAGGAGCCGGCACTGGCGCTTGAGATCGGCGCGGCGGCGCGCAGCCGTTCGGGCGAGGAAGTGGCGGGGGACAGCTACCTC
>JAUMYC010000272.1:0-211 GCA_030528845.1 Eubacteriales bacterium | reverse complement strand
GCATGTGCTGGCGCTCTCCGATGGCATGGGCAGCGGCGTGAGCGCCATGCAGGAGAGCCACGCGGCGCTCTCGCTGCTGGCGCAGAGCCTGCGCGCCGGCTACACGCGCGCTCAGGCGCTGGACGTGGTGAACGCGCTGATGCTCATGTGCACCGGGCGGGAGATGTACGCGACGATGGATCTGTGCGTGATTGACCTGCACACGGGCGAA
>JAUMYC010000062.1:8861-11842 GCA_030528845.1 Eubacteriales bacterium | reverse complement strand
AAAAGAAACCACTATGCATCGGATACATAAGAAGATGCTTCATAGAAACAGAAAGGTAGTATTGTATGCAGCCTGTAAAATATCGTTATCGCCCCTATCCCGGCGTGCAGCTGCCGGAGAGAAAATGGCCCGCGCGCGTTCTGAGCGCCGCGCCCGTCTGGTGTTCCACAGACCTGCGCGACGGCAATCAGGCCCTTTCGGATCCGCTCGGCCCGAAGGAGAAGTTTGAATTCTTCAAGGAGCTCGTCGGCATGGGCTTCAAGGAGATCGAGATCGGCTATCCCTCGGCCTCGGAGGCGGATTTTCAGGCCGCGCGGCTGATGATCGAGAGCGGCGAGATCCCGGACGACGTGGCGCTGCAGGTGCTCGCCCCGGCGCGGGACGAGCTCATCGCGCGCACGTTTGAGGCCGTCGAGGGCGCGAAGAACGTGATCATGCACCTGTATATGAACACCTCGCCCTTCTTCCGGGATGTCGTGTATCGCGTGAGCAAGGAAACGCTGATCGAGATGATCTGCCACGGCGCGCGCACGATGCTCTCTCTGGCCGCAAAGCGCGAAGACGGCGGCGCGGGCGTCCGCTTTGAGTTCTCGCCCGAGAGCTTTACCGACACGGAGCCGGAGTTTGCGCTGGAGGTCTGCGCGCGCGTGCTGGAGGAATTCGGCGCGACGGAGGAAAACAAGCTGATCCTGAACCTGCCCTGCACGGTGGAGCGCTGTCTGCCCAATCAGTTTGCCGACCGGGTCGAGCATTTCTGCGAAAATCTGCCCGGCAGAGAGCGGGCGATCGTCTCCGTGCATACGCATAACGACCGCGGCACGGGCGTGGCCGCCACGGAGATGGCCATGCTCGCGGGCGCGGAGAGGGTCGAGGGCACGCTCTTTGGCAACGGGGAGCGCACCGGCAACGTGGACCTGATCACCCTTGCGCTCAATCTCTTCACACAGGGCGTGGATCCGCAGCTGGATTTCTCCGGCCTGAACCGGATCAAGAAGATGTATGAGCGCGCGACGAGCATGCACATCTATGAGCGGCAGCCCTACACGGGCGAGCTCGTGTTCACGGCGTTCTCCGGCACGCATCAGGACGCCATCAAGAAGGGCTTTGACTATCAGCGCCGCACGCAGTCCGAATATTGGGACATGCCCTATCTGCCCGTGAACCCGCGCGACGTGGGCCGCGATTACGAGCCGATCATCCGCATCAACAGCCAGAGCGGCAAGGGCGGCGCGGCGTTCCTGCTGCGCGAGCTGTACGGCTATGCTCTGCCCAAGGGCATGCATCCGGAATTCGGCAGGCTGATCAAGGCCGAGGCGGACCGCGCCGGCGCAGAGCTCTCCGGCGAGCGGCTGCTGTCCATCTTCCTGCGCACCTATTGCGACATCAACGCGCCCTATCGCCTGCTCAAGCACTCCATCATCGAGCAGGGCGCGCACGACGGCCATTCCAGCGTCGTCTTCACCGGCGAGATCGAATTCCACGGCGAGCGCTCCGTGCTCTACGGCGACGGAAACGGCCCCATCGACGCGTTCTTCTCCGCCATGCAGAAGGCGCACATCGAGGGCTTCTCCTTCGCTTCCTATCATGAACACGCCATCTCCTCCGGCTCCGATGCAAAGGCCTGCGCCTATATCGAGCTGGATCACAACGGCGCGCGCGTCTTCGGCGTGGGCATCGACGAAAACGTGTCCATCGCCTCCATCCGCGGCGTTCTGAGCGCCGTAAACCGCGCGCTCCTGCTCGACGGGGTGCGCTGAACCGCCGCAAAAAAAACGGCAGCGAGCCGGCCTGCGCAAAAACAGGCGGCGGCCGGATGCAATAAAACAAAGGAGGACAAAGAAAAAATGAATATGGAAACGACGGGGGTCGTGGTCTCGGCGGCAAGACAATGGTGGCTGAAGATCAACACAAAGCCCGTGCGCCTGGGCACGATGGACGGCGCGGTGTTCCCGTATATCATCAAAGTGGAGTACACGGTGGACGGCGTTAAATACGCCAAGAGGAAATGGATCGGCGCGGGGAAAGCCGTTCCGGCCGTGGGAAGCGCCGTGCAGGTGCGATATGCGCAGGAGAAGCCCTCCCGCGCAAAGGTGCTCTGAGAAACGAGAAAATAGAAACGAAAAAAACCGGCCCGCGCTCGGCGCACGGGTCGGTTTGCTTTGTTTCGGAGGCTCAGAGGAGGTTGGTGACGACGAGGGAAACGCCGGAGAGGATCAGCAGGAGCGTGATCGTCCGCTTGACCGCCTGCTCGTTGATCCTGTCCGCCAGCAGATTGCCCGCCGCGAGGCCGAGCAGCATGAACGGCGCGAGCTTGAGCACGGTGAGGAGGATCTCCTGCGTGAGCACGCCCGTGGCGATGTAGAGCACGAGGCGGGTCAGGTCGTTGAGGAGGAAGACCATGCAGATATTGCCGCGGAATTCGCCGGAGGTCTCGGTGGTGCGGCTCATGTAGGCGGTCATCAGCGCGCCCACGCCGAAGAGGCCGCTCATGATGCCGGCGAGCAGGCCGATGAGCCCGAGCACGAGCTTGCTGCCCTTGCGCTTGCCCGCGCGCTCGCGCAGCAGCATCTCTACGCCCAGCGCGACGACGATCAGTCCGAAGACGATCTTCAGCGCGACGGGGGAGGAGTTTTTGAGCACCAGCACGCCCGGGATGCATCCGGCCACCATGATCGCCGCCACGGGCAGGATGATCTTCCAGTGCAGGTCCTTTCGGTTTTTCCATGCGATGAAGCTCGTGGAGGGAAGGCCGAGCACGGCTTCGACCGGCGTGATGGAGACCGTGTTGGAAAAGAAGCTCATGGCGGTGGAAAAGATCAGCGTGTTTCCAAAGCCGCACAGGCCCTTGAAGAAATAAGACACGACCACAGCCGCCGCAGCGACGGGGAAGAACATAAGCCGCCTCGCCTGCCTTTTCTTTTGCAAAATAGGCGCGCCGCGCGCGCCGAAGCAAATTATATTATATTAGGTTTGTCGAAATC
>JAUMYC010000062.1:0-8761 GCA_030528845.1 Eubacteriales bacterium | reverse complement strand
ATAGGCGCGCCGCGCGCGCCGAAGCAAATTATATTATATTAGGTTTGTCGAAATCCGCGCTGCCGCGGGCTTTCGACCCGGGATCCGCCGCGCGGATCCCTAAACTCTATCATACCATAAAGCGCCGCGAAAAAGAAGAACCTACTTCACATTTTTGCCGGAACATGCTATTATATTATAATAGCATCCATAGGGGCGGCGCGCCGCTCCGCAGGAAAAAAGGACAAGTGATCGTTCGGAGGACCAACATTGAGAAATTCCATTGGAAAGCTGATCGGCGGCTCGCTGATCGGCGCGGCAGCCGGCTTTTTCGGGCCGATGCTGCTCATGAGCGCAAACCCGCTCTCCGGCGTGGTGGGCGCGTGGCTGTATGCGTGGGCCGGCATCGTTCCGGCGGGGGTCTTTGCGCTGGTCGGGCTGTACACGGCCAACCTGCTGGGCGGCGGCGCGGTGGCGGCGGGCTTTGCGCTGTCGGTGCTCGTGCCGATGGTCGTCGCGCTGGTCTGCATCCGCATGCAGATGTCCTATAAGACCTGCTCGCGCGTCTCCGTCTTTGTGCAGATCGGCGCGGTGGTCGTCACACTGGGCGCCGCGTGGCTCTATACGCGGACAGACCTCGTGGACCTGCTGATGAGCAATATGGAGGCGACCTTCGCCCTGCTGCCCTATGACATGCTCAACCAGCTGCTCAACCCGAACGCCGCGCAGACGGCGGGCGGGAGCATTCTGGGCGCGCAGGAGCTGCAGGCCCGCCTGCAGGCGTTTCTGGACAGCGTCGGAGAAGTGTTCAAGATCGGCCTGCCCGGCATGCTGCTCTCCAATTGCCTGCTCGCCGGTATTTTGAACGTGGCCGCGCCCGTGTGGGTGTGGGCGCGCAGGGGCGACGAGCGGGGCATCCGCCGCGTGCCCGTTTCCGAATGGCGTCTGCCGGAAAGCGCCGCCATCGGCATGCCCGTGTGCCTCGTGCTGGGCATCATCCTCAATTACGCGGGCTACCCCGGCGGAGATTCTGTGAACTACGCCGTGCAGATGGTCTTCCAGACGCTTCTGCAGATCCAGTGCATGGGCGCGTTCAGCCGTCTGGCCAAGAGGGCCGGGTCGAGCAGGCTCATGCGCGGCCTGCTGGTCTTCGGCGCGCTGACATTCGCCGCGCAGATCGCAGTGTATCTGGGCGCGTATTCGCTGTATTTCGGCTCGCAGGGCCTGATCAGCACGTTTATACGAAATCGAAACAAGAACCAGGAAGGGGACGAATGATATGAAAGTTATCCTGCTCCAGGACGTGAAGGGCAGCGGCAAGAAGGACCAGATCCTCGAAGTGAGCGACGGCTACGCGCGCAACTTCCTCCTGCCCAGAAAGCTGGCCAAGGAGGCCACCGCCGAGGCGCTCAATTCCATCCAGAACGCAAAGAGCGCCGCCAAGCACCGCGAGGACGTGAAAAAGGCCGAGGCCGAGGCCAAGGCGCGCGAGCTCAAGGGCAAGGCCGTGCATGTGAGCGTGCGCGGCGGCGAGAGCGGCAAGCTCTACGGAGCCATCACCGGCGACGTGATCGCGCAGGCCATCAAGGAACAGCATGGTCTGGAGATCGACAAGCGCAAGGTGGAGACCGACGGCGCTGTGAAGACCGCGGGCGTGAGCGAGATCACGCTGCGTCTGGCTGCGGGCGTGAGCACCAAGATGGAGCTGCACGTCACCGTCAGCGGCAAGTAAGCAAGCAAGAAACACCCCCTGCCCGGGCCGAAAAGGCGCGGAGCAGGGGGTGTTTGTGTTTGCAAGGCATCTCAGGCGTGCAGGATAGCCGGGAAGGAGCCGATGCGGCGCAGCTCGCCCGAAAGCGGCTCGCCCTGTACAAAGAAGGTGCAGTCCTCCTCGACGTGATCGAACGGCTCGAGCCCTGCGGCGTCCTTGGGCGTGAAGCCGAAGGTGAACAGGGAATACTGCGGGCCGAAGGCCTCGCAGACGGCGCGCAGAGACACGGGCCCGGGCGCGAGCACCTCGCTGATCTCCACGGCGTTTCCCTCCGCCGAGGCGACGACATATGCCCCGAGCTCGGGCAGGAAATAGAGGCAGTCCTGCATGAACTGCGTCAGATAGAACATGTGCAGGTCGTCCGTGTCCTGCGCAAAGGCGGCTGCGCTGACGAGGCCGCGCTTTGCGCGCAGATAGGCCTGCCAGTCCTCCGGGGTCGCCATGGGCACGCTGTGGGCCGCCGCGGGCGCAGCAGGCTGCAGGGCGAGGCGATAGCGCGTCTCCGGGGCGCGCACGAACCCGAACTTGGGATAAAAGCCGCACACGTCGTCGCCCGCATAGAGAAACAGGCCGTCGCATTGGGCGCACTCGGCCTGGATGGCCTGCATGATCTTGCGGATGAGCCCCTTCCTGCGCCATTCGGGCTTGGTCATGACCGTGCCCAGCTGCACATAATGGCGCTCTGTGCCGTCGAGCAGGCCGTCGATGCGGTTGACGGACACGTTTGCGACGATCTCGCCGTCGATCAAAATGGAATGCGGGTCGTATTTATCGTTCCAGAAGCCGTTTTGATACCACGGCTCGAAATCAAGGCCAAAGGTCTCCTTTGCGAGGCGGTTGAACGAGGCGCGCAGCGCGTCGTCGTGTCGGTAGCCGTGGAGCACTTCATGCTGCATACAGTTCCCTCCTTGGTCGTACAGCGGTCTATTCGGTCGGCGGGAGGATGACCTCGCCCTTGCCCATGCTGGCGCTGCCGGAGCCGACCGCGCCGTCGCTCTGCCCGATCAGGGGAGCGTTCTCCGCCGCGGCGCCCGCCGTTATGCCGTCATTTTCGTCGAGGGGCTCGAGCCCGCTCGTCTCCCAGTCGAGCCAGCCGTCGTCCTCCCATGCGTCCGTGTTCTCCTCTTCCCAGGCCGCCCATTCCTCGTCCTCCCATGCGTCCCAGTCGAATTCGTCGTCCCACGCGGAGATGTCTTCCTCGAGGTAGAGGGAATCGTTCTCCGTGCCCATGGTATCGGTCAGGCCGAAGCCGGCCTCGTCCATGTTTTCGTATTCCGTGCCCTGCGGCGCGTCCTCGGAGAGCAGCGCGGCGTTTTCCTCGCCCACGATAAACGTCCAGACCTGCTGCCCGGCTCGGGAGAGGATCTGCGGATCGCGGCTGTAGAGCCAGACTTCGCCCAGCAGCACGCCCGTGCAGAGCACGAGCACGAGGAAGGAGAAGACGAGGCAGGCCCTGCGCCGCCTGCGGTGGCGCTTTGTCAGGCGCACGACCACGCGGAAAAAGCCGCTGACGGCCATCAGCAGCCCGACGACGGGCAGCCAGCACAGCGCCAGCGCCGCGCAGCTGTGCGCAAAGCCGCGGCTGAGCAGGCGGCCTTCCTCCCGCTCGTGGCCTTTGGTAAATCTCATCTGCGTCATGCTCTCTTTGTTCCTTTCCCGGGCGATCGTTTTTTATTCAGCATCGTTTAGTATAGCAAAATTTCCTCCGCGCTGCAACTCGCGCCTTTGTTTACTTGGACGGGTAGGAAAGAGGATTGTTCCTGTGGTATACTGGTGCTATGTGACAGGGAAGGGACGGAAGAAAGCAATGGCGAAGATCGTGGTAGGCATGTCCGGCGGGGTGGATTCCTCCGTCGCGGCGCTGCTGCTCAAGCGGCAGGGCCATGACGTCATGGGCGTGTTTATGAAAAACTGGGAAGAAAAGGACGAGGCGGGCGTCTGCACCTCCGAAAAGGACTGGTCGGACGTGCGCCGCGTGTGCGACCACATCGGCATCCCCTATTATTCCGTCAATTATTCCCGCGAATATTGGGACAGGGTGTTCGTGCATTTTCTGGAGGAATACAAAAAGAACCGCACGCCCAACCCGGACGTGCTGTGCAACAGGGAGATCAAATTCGACGCCTTTTTGCGCTTTGCCGAGTCCATCGGCGCGGACTATCTCGCCACGGGGCATTTTGCGAACCTGCGCCGCAGCGAGGACGGGGGCGTGCAGCTGCTGCGCGCCAAGGACGAAAATAAAGACCAGACCTATTTCCTCTATATGCTCGGGCAGCGTGCTCTCGCGAAGGCCATGTTCCCCGTGGGCGGGCTGACGAAGGGCGAGATCCGCGAGATAGCGCGCGAGGCCGGCCTCCCCACCAGCGAAAAGAAGGATTCCACGGGCGTCTGCTTCATCGGCGAGCGCAATTTCCGCGAGTTCCTCAAGCAATATCTGCCCGCGCAGCCGGGCGAGATCCGCACCAGAGAGGGCAAGGTCGTCGGGCGGCATGAAGGGCTGATGTATTACACGCCCGGGCAGAGGCGCGGGCTGGGCATCGGCGGCGGCGGCAGCGGCGAGCGTTGGTTTGTCGTGGGCAAGGACGTGCCCGGAAACATCCTCTATGTCTCGCAGGGCGAGCCGGACGAACTGTTCACCGGCAGCGCCGTGGCGGACGAGCCGACGTGGATCGCCGGGCATGCCCCGGTGGAGGACGGCGAGGAATACGCCTGCATGGTGCGCCTGCGCCACAGGCAGCCCCTGCAGCAGTGCGTCATCCGCCTCGAAGGGGAGAAGATCCACATGCGCTTTGCACAGAAGCAGCGCGCCGTGACCCCCGGCCAGGCCGCCGTGTTTTATCAGGGCGAGGTCTGCCTCGGCGGAGGCACGATCCTCGCCGACAGCGACGAATGACCGGCGCTCACCAAACGCACAACGCCCTCCCGCGGGAGGGCGTTTTTTCTGCTTCAGCGCGCAAAAGAGCCGCCGCGGACAGGCTGTGCCCCAGCGGTGCATCCGTGTTCGCCAAGCACAACACGGGCAAAAATGCAATACCCCGGGCAATGAAAATTTGTGTAGAGAATACAAGAAAATTTCCCGCCGAGGAGGAAAACCGGGCCTTTTGCGCTTGCAACGCCGGGCGTTACATGCTATAATCGTCCCTCGGAACGACTTATAAAATACAGTATGTTGTGCCGAACGGTGTTTCAAACAACAACATACGGTGTACTATATGAGCAGAATACTGTAATTACAGGAAAGGGAGAGGAAGCTCTATGCCCAGCACGATCATCAAACGCGACGGCCGGGAAATGCCCTTTGACGATAGCAAGATCACGCAGGCGATCCGCAAGGCGCTCGTCGCCACCGGCAGCGTAAACGCCGAGAAGACCGCGCCCAAGCTCACCCAGCAGGTGATCGGACGCGTGGAAGAGGAGCTCGGCGACAGCGCGAGCGTGGAAGACGTTCAGGATATCGTGGAGCGCGTGCTGATCGACAACGGCTTCGTGCGCACTGCCAAGTCCTACATCCTCTACAGGGCCGAACGCAGCCGCGCGCGCGAAATGAACACGCGCCTGATGCAGATCTACGACGACATCACCAACAAGGCCGCGCGCGACAGCGACATCAAGCGCGAAAACGCCAACATCAACGGCGACACCGCCATGGGCGCCATGCTCAAATACGGCTCCGAGGGCTCCAAGCAGTTCAACCTGATGTCCGTCATCAAGCCCGAGCACTCGCAGGCGCACCAGGACGGCGTGATCCACATCCACGATCTGGACTTTTACACCCTCACGACGACCTGCTGTCAGATCGACCTGATCAAGCTGTTCAAAAACGGCTTCTCCACCGGGCACGGCTTCCTGCGCGACCCGAAGGACATCTACAGCTATTCCGCGCTCTGCTGCATCGCCATTCAGGCCAACCAGAACGACCAGCACGGTGGCCAGAGCATCGTGAATTTTGACTACGCCATGGCCGACGGCGTGCGCCTCACCTTCAAAAAGCGCTACCGCGACAACATGGCCCGCGCCATCGAGCTGCTCAACGGCGTGGAGGACGCCTCCGCCGCCACGAAGGAGATGCTCTCCGGCATCGAGCAGGAGAGCGGCCTTTGCCCCACTCTTGAGCCCACCGAGGCCTATTTCGCCGCAGAAGCGCAGAAGCTCGCGGCGCTGGGCCTGAACGAAGAGGAGATCAAGACCGCGCAGGCCTTTGCCCAGAAGAAGGCCTACGAGGAGACCGACCGCGCCACCTTCCAGGCCATGGAAGCGCTGGTACACAACCTGAACACGATGAACAGCCGCGCCGGCGCGCAGGTGCCCTTCTCCAGCCTGAACTACGGCATGGACACCTCCCCCGAGGCGCGCATGGTGGTGCGCAATCTGCTGCTGTCCACCGAGCAGGGCCTGGGCAACGGCGAAACGCCCATCTTCCCGATCCAGATCTTCCGCGTGAAGGAAGGGATCAACTATAACCCGGAGGATCCGAACTACGATCTGTTCAAGCTGGCCATCCGTACCAGCGCCAAGCGCCTTTTCCCGAACTTCTCGTTCCAGGATGCGCCCTACAACCTGCAGTATTACAAGCCTGGCCATCCGGAGACGGAGATCGCCTATATGGGCTGCCGCACCCGCGTCATCGGCAATCTGGTGGATCCGGAGCGCGAGATCTCCAACGGCCGCGGCAACCTCTCCTTCACTTCCGTGAATATCGTGCGCGCGGCGATCATCGCCAACCGCAATATCGAGCAGTTCTTCGCCGAGCTGGATCGCGTGATCGATCTGGCGGTGGAGCAGCTGTGCGAGCGCTTTGAGATCCAGGCGCGCAAGCGCGTGCGCAATTTCCCCTTCCTGATGGGACAGGGCGTGTGGCTCGACAGCGAAAAGCTGGACTGGGACGACGAGGTGCGCGAGGTGCTCAAGCACGGCACCCTCTCCGTGGGTTTCATCGGCCTTGCGGAGGCGCTGGTCGCGCTCATCGGCGAGCATCACGGCCAGAGCGAGCAGGCGCAGAATCTGGGCCTGGAGATCGTGCAGCATATGCGCAAGCGCTGCGACGAATACAGCAAGAAGATCGGCATGAACGTGACGCTGCTGGCGACCCCGGCAGAGGGCCTCTCCGGCACCTTCGTGCGCAAGGACAAGGCGCGCTTCGGCGAGATCCCCGGCGTGACCGACCGCGAGTATTACACCAACAGCTTCCATGTGCCGGTGTATTATAAGATCTCCGCCGCGAAGAAGATCCGTCTGGAGGCGCCCTATCACGCGCTGACCAACGCCGGCCACATCTCCTATGTCGAGCTCGACGGCGATACCTCCCAGAACCTCGAGGCCTTCGAGAAGATCATCCGCCTGATGAAGGAGAGCGGCATCGGCTACGGCTCGATCAACCATCCGGTCGACCGCGATCCGAAATGCGGCTACAACGGCATCATCGGCGATACCTGCCCGCATTGCGGCAGGAAGGAAGAGGACGTTCGCTTCGAGCGCATCCGCCGCATCACGGGCTATCTCGTGGGCACGCTGGACAAGTGGAACAACGCAAAGCGCGCGGAAGTGCGCGAACGCACCAAGCACGACGTAAACATATAACAGGGGGACGGAAGGCAGGGGCTCCCCGCCCCTGCACCCCGGTTGCGCAGGGCTCTGCCCTGCACCCGGCAGAGGGCTCCGCCCTCTGCACTCCCGCCGCTTACGCGGAAAACAGAAGGCGAAAATAACAAAGAGATCCTATCGATTGCAAAAGCGATAGGGTCTCTTGCATAAAGCGGACCAACGCGCACGGGAAGGGCAAACGCCCCTCGGAAAGGAGAACACATGCGTATTGCAGGCATCATGGACGACTCGATCGTGGACGGCCCGGGCCTGAGGCTGACGGTGTTCGCGCAGGGCTGCGTACACGACTGCCCCGGCTGCCACAACCCGGAATCGCACGACAGGAACGGCGGAAAGGAAATGAGTGTGGAGGAGATCGTCGAGATGATCGACGACAACCCGCTGCTCGACGGCGTTACCCTCTCCGGGGGCGACCCCTTCTGCCAGAGCGAGCCCTGCGCGCAGATCGCCTCTGCGGCGAAGGAGCGCGGGCTGAGCGTCTGGACGTACAGCGGCTGGACGTATGAACAGCTGCTGCGCAAGGCGGAGCAGGAGAGCGGCGTGCGCGCGCTGCTGGAAAACACGGACGTGCTGGTGGACGGCCCGTTCGTGCTTGCGCAGCGCTCGCTGGAGGTCAAATGGCGCGGCTCGAAGAACCAGCGGCTGATCGACGTGCGGCGCTCCCTCGACGCGGGGGAGGCCGTGGAGATCGAAGGATAAAACAAAGAACGAACCCCCGGCTTGTGAGATCTCTCACAGGCCGGGGGTTTGCGCGCCGTTATTCTCCTCAGTCAATTGAAATTTATATCTATTTGTACGATTTCTGCATCCCTGATTTGGAAATGCGTTTCTTTGTTTGTATACGGTATTCCGTTTTCCAAACACAGAATAATATTCATTACTCCGCCGTGAGATACCAGTAATATATTACTCTTGCCGACGCGCTTTTTGAATTCAACCCATGCGGCTTGAATGCGATGAAAGAATTGTGAGGGGCTTTCCCCCTCCGGATATGTTTCTGTCCAATCCAGAGCGTTCCAATATATTCCCGGATATTGTTCGGCTGCTTTTGTTTTCAGCATGCCGGCCAGCAGCCCATTGTTGGATTCACGAAACTGGGGCAGATATGTAATCGGCAGAGAAAGTGCATTGGCCACGATTTCGGCCGTTTCTTTTGCTCTGGCCAAGTCGCTTGCATATATTTTCGTGATGCCTGTATTGCTCAAAATATTGTTTGCATTATGAACCTGCAGCCTGCCTTCTTCTGTCAATCCGTATGGACTCCAACCGCCTAAGCGATCAGGTGAGTCGGCGCCATGTCGCATCAAATAAATCATGATCGCACCTCGTTTATCACAGGCTATTAATGCTTGTGTGCATTCTATCACATAAAAATCTCCCGCACAAGAACAGGGACGGCAGAGCGCACTG
>JAUMYC010000271.1 GCA_030528845.1 Eubacteriales bacterium | reverse complement strand
TTATATCATGTTTGTCGAAAACCACGCTGACGCGGGCTTTCGACCCGGAATCCGCGCAGCGGATTCCTAAACCTTATTATATCATATCTGCGCGCAAACTGCGAGAGCGTGCGGCGCAAAACCGCGCGCAGAGCGCATTTTCCTGTTTTTGGAAGGGAATTTGTTTGCAGATCGGGGCGTCCGGGTATATAATACATCATATCGCTGATTTTGTCTTCATACGACGCTCGGAGGGCTCTGCCAATGGAACTCAAGGAATTCTTTCCCATCTGGAACAAACTTTCGCCGGCGCAGCAGGCTCTGCTTACAGGCAGCGCGATGCGCAGGCAAATGAAAAAGGGCGACGTGATCCAAAGCGGCAGCGCGCAATGCACCGGCCTTCTGCTGGTATGCAGCGGCCAGCTGCGCGCGCATATCCTTTCCGAGGAGGGGCGCGAGATCACCATCTACCGCCTCTTTGAACGCGATCTATGCCTCTTTTCCGCCTCCTGCATGATGCGCTCCATTCAGTTCGACATCAGCGTGGCGGTGGAAAAGGACGCGGAGCTCTGGGTCGTGCCCGCCGAGGTCTACCGAAAGGTGATGGAGGAATCCGCTCCGCTGGCCAATTACACAAACGAGATCATGGCCACGCGCTTTTCCGACGTGATGTGGCTGATCGAGCAGGTGCTCTGGAAGAGCTTTGACAAGCGGCTGGCGGCGTTTCTGCTGGAAGAATCCGCCATCGAAGGCACGACGGAGCTGAAGATCACCCACGAGATCATCGGCAGCCACATGGGCAATCCGCGCGAGGTCGTCACGCGCATGCTGCGCTATTTTCAGACCGAGGGCATGGTGCGGCTTTCGCGCGGCGCGATCGAGCTGACCGACATACAGAAGCTGGAAACGCTAAGCGCGGGATGACCCGCAGGCACACGGCACGAATGTGATCTCATCACAGAACAACGGCGAAACAACCGGTATACTATGAACATGAAAAAGAAAGGGGCTGGCACAACAATGGCCGCCAAAAACATCACCTATGCACAGCTGAAGGAGCTGCTCCAAACCGAAGAAATGCTGCTCGTAGATTTCTGGGCGCCCTGGTGCGGCGATTGCCGCAGGATCGAAGCTGCCTATGATAAGATCGCCGAGGAGACCGAAGGCAGGCTGACGGTCGTAAAGCTGAACGTGGACGAGGAGCCGGAGATGCGCCAGATCGAAGACATCGCGCGCATCCCCACCCTGCGGCTCTACCGCAAGGGCGAGGCGCTCGGACAGATCGTCGAGCCCCCCTCCCGAGATTCCATCGACCGCTTTATCGGCGGCTGGCTGCCTTCCGAAGAGACGACCGCGACGGCCGACGACCATCTCTACGACATGATCGTCATCGGCGGCGGCCCGGCCGGCTACACTGCGGCGCTCTATGCAGCGCGCGCCGGTCTGGAGGTACGCCTGCTGGAGAGGCTTTCCGCAGGCGGGCAGATGGCTCTGACCCACCAGATCGACAATTACCCCGGCTTCCCCGAGGGCGTCGGCGGCTTTGAGCTGGGCGCACAGATGCAGCAGCAGGCCGAGCGCTTCGGCGCGGTCACGATCAACACCGAGGTGCTGCGCACGGACCTGCGCTCGACTCCCAAGCGCATCGAGACCGGCGAGGGCGTGTTCCTCGCGCGCACCGTCGTCATCGCGACGGGTGCAAACCCCAGAGAGCTCGGCTTGCCGCAGGAAGCGGCGCTCATCGGGCGCGGCGTGACCTACTGCGCCGCCTGCGACGGCATGTTCTATAAGGGAAAGACCGTCGCGGTCGTCGGCGGCGGAGACACTGCCGCGGCGGACGCGCTGCTGCTCAGCCGCATCGTTCAAAAGGTCTATGTGATCCACCGCAGAAACGAACTGCGCGCCACCAAGATCTATCACGAGCCGCTGATGAAAGCGCAGAATGTGGAATTCATCTGGGACAGCGTCGTGACAGAGCTGCTGCACGACAAAAAGCTCACCGGCCTGCACGTCGTGAACGTGAAGACCCGCGAAGCACAGGACATCGCCTGCGACGGCGTGTTCATCAGCGTAGGCAGAAAGCCCGCGACGGAACAGTTCGCCAGCCAGCTCGAAACCGACACCGCCGGATACATCGTCGCCGGCGAAGACACCAAGACCAACATCCCCGGCGTGTTTGCCGTCGGCGACGTGCGCACGAAACATCTGCGGCAGGTCGTCACGGCCGTGGCGGACGGCGCCGTGGCCGTGCATATGGCCGAGGAATATCTTGCAGGAGGACACAACGCATGAAATCGAAAAAAGCCCGTTGGCTGCGCCCCGTGCTGTTCACTGTAGGCGGCGCTTTGGCCGGGCTGGCCTGTTATTTCAAAATCGGATGCCCCACAGGGGGCTGTCCGATTACCGCAAATCCTATCAGTTCCATGCTTTATATGGGCCTTGTGGGCTATCTGCTCTCCGGCCTGTTTGAAAAGAGGTGCAGTCGATGCAATACATGATCGCTTTTCTCGAAGGCGTGATCACCTTCATCTCCCCTTGCCTCCTGCCCATGCTGCCCATCTACATCTCCTATTTTGCGGGCGGCGGCGAGCGCACCGTGCGCAGGACGTTCACAGGCGCGCTGGGCTTTGTGACCGGCTTCAGCATCGTCTTCGTGCTCCTCGGCGCTCTGGCCGGCACAGTAGGCAGCTTCCTCAAGTCGCATCAGACCGCCGTGAACATCGTCTCCGGTCTGATCGTGATCTTCTTCGGCCTGAA
>JAUMYC010000061.1 GCA_030528845.1 Eubacteriales bacterium | reverse complement strand
GGCAGAGCCCCAGCAGGGTTTCCAAAGGGGCGGAGCCCCTTTGGCGGGAGTGCAGAGGGCAGAGCCCCTGCCTTCATTCCTTGCGCGCAGCGAGCATGAACCGATGCGCACGGCCGTCGACCGACCCATTTTTCTCCAAAATCTCCTGTGCCTCCAGAAGCCGCTCAAAATGCGTATCGACCGAAAACCCCACGAATTCCCATTCAATGATGCGCGCAAACCACACCAGCGCGCCGATATCAAAAAAGCGGATCGCCTGAAAACCCTCGCCCTCGCGCATGACTGCAAACCCCGCCCGTTCGCATTCCTCGCGGCAATCCGCCAGCCAGTGCCCCTGAAAGTTCTCGCTCACGCCGGGACAGAGCAAGTCGACCAGCTCGCGGTCGTTCATCGCGCCCACCTGCTGGGTGATGAACAGCCCGCCCGGCCTGAGCACGCGGAAATACTCTTGAGCGCAATAGGAGCCGTGCCGGTTGATGACCATGTCAAAGCTCTCGTCCGGCCACGGCAGCGGGCCGTCCCCCCGCGCCTCACGGAAATCCACGCCCAGAGGACAGAGCACGCTGCGGCACAGCGCTGCGTTGGGCGCATAAGCCTCTGTCGCGGCGGTGTTTTCGTAGGGATGCTCCAGCGAGAGCAGGAACTCTCCGCCGCCGGTGTCGATGTCCAGCAGCTTCTTCTCCGGCGTCAGGAATTCGCGCACGAGCGCGCCGTATTCCCACGGCAGCCCGCCTTCCTGTCTGTAACGCCCCTCGATATGCGAAAAATCCCAGCCGTGAATATGCGCGACGTCCTCTTCCGCTTTCCATATCCTCTTCAATTCTTCATGCTTCATATCTCAATACCGTTCCTTTCCTTCGATGAGATCGCAGCTTACACCGACGCGGCACGGCAGGATAACAACTTTTTCTCCGATACAGCCGTTATCCGAGCCGTACCGGGCCGCTACCTCGTTTCTGCCGCCTGTACACAGCTCTCACTCTCCAATCCTGATATCGTATTCATCGGGACCGGGCTTTTCAAAATTGGCGAGCAGTTTCGCCCTGAGACCCTCGTCCACAAAATAATCCGAGCTTGTTCCGGCGAGCACCTCGGCATTGCGCTTTTGGATATGCTCTTCCCATTTTTCATCGGAAACATCCACAAAATACCACAGCTGTTCTATCCCCATGGCGGCATATCTTTCGCGCACGCGCTGCCTTGCCTCTTTTTTCCAGAAGCCCCAGTCCAGAATAACATCGCACCCGGCAAGCACGATATCCTTCGCCTTTCTGTGCAGGTATTCCGTCACCTTCGCCATCACTTCGTCGTGCTTATCGCCCAGATTTTTATCAAAAACGACATCGGCGATCTCGTCGCAGCTGAGCAGCACCGCCCCGCCGCGCGCGCACAAAGCCCGCGCAAAAGTCGTCTTGCCGCTGCAGATGCGCCCGCAGATCATCACTGCCTTCGCCATGCGTTCGCCCCCTTTTCTTCCATAGTATAACACATCCACGCCGAAAAGTTTGCAAATTTACACGAAGATGCTTTTGAAAATAATAGCCGAAAGGTATCATAGATGTATACCCGGATACACATAATTTCCGGGAAATACAGGAGGGAATCGTTATGAAGAAACTGGTCAGCCTGATCATGGCAATCGCTATGATGCTCTGCATGGTCGCCACCGCTGAAACCGCCGGCATCCCCGCGGATCAGATCAAGGTCGGCGTCGTCCTGCTGCACGACGAGAACGTCGGCTATGACTACGCGCACATGATGGGCGTGGAAGGCATGCAGGAAGCTCTCGGCCTGTCCGACGAGCAGATCATCTATGAGTACAACATCGCCGAGAACGAAGACGCCCTCAGCGCTGCCAAGCGCCTCGTCGCCCAGGGCTGCAACATCATCTTCGCCGACAGCTTCGGCCATGAAGACTACATCATCGAAGCTGCCTATTCCTATCCGAACGTGCAGTTCTGCCACGCCACCGGCTATCAAGCTGCTTCCACCGGCCTGACCAACATGGCCAACTACTTCACCGGCATCTATGAATCCCGCTACGTCTCCGGCGTCGTGGCAGGCCTGAAGCTGGCTGAGAAGTATGGCGCGGAGACCGAAATGAAGATCGGCTACGTCGGCGCCTTCTCCTATGCCGAGGTCGTCTCCGGCTACACCGCCTTCTATCTGGGCGTCCGCTCCGTCTGCCCGAACGTGACCATGGAAGTCAAGTACACCGGCTCCTGGGCCGATCAGGCCATCGAGCGCGAAGTCGCCCTCTCTCTGATCGAGAGCGGCTGCGTCCTCGTTTCCCAGCACGCTGACACCACCGGCGCCGCCTCCGCCTGCGAGGAAAAGGGCGTTCTGCACGTCGGCTACAACGTCGGCATGATCGACACCGCCCCCAACTCCACCCTCGTTTCCGCTTCCAACACCTGGTCTGTCTACTACACCCACGCTGTGGACTGCATGATCAAGGGCCAGCCCATCCCCACCGACTGGGCCGAAGGCTATAAGCTGGACGCCGTGTGCCTGACCGAGCTCAACGAGAACATCATCGCTGAAGGCACCGCCGAAAAGGTCGCCGAGATCGAAGCGCAGATCAAGAACGGCGAGCTGCATGTCTTTGACACCTCCACGTGGACCGTGAACGGCGAGACCATCACCTCCACCACCGAGATCGACGGCTACTACGGCCTCGAGTACATCTTCACCTGCGAAGACGGCTGCTCCTACTTCGCCGAGTCCACCCTCGCTTCCGCTCCGGCCTTTGCCTTCCGCATCGACGGCATCACCGAGCTGAACGAAATGTACTAATTCCCCTATTTTAAGGGGTAACAAAAGTGCCTGTGCGTCTGCACAGGCACTTTTTTATGCTGTTCGCGGTCAGTAGGGCTCAAAGACCAGGCGGCAGCCCCCGTCGTAGCCCTCCAGATTGCACGCGTAAAAGCGATACTCCTGCGCGTCGGTCAAGGCGAAGACGGTCTCAAAGCCTACCTCCAGCGGCACAGTGCCGCCCTCCGTCCAGACGCCCCCCTCGCAGCTGTCCATGCGCACCAGTATCCTGCTCGGGCCTTGCGAGCTGTGAAAATCCACCAGCATGCAGCCTTTGCCGCCCGAATAGGAGCCGACCTGCGTCCATTCCTCCCCGACGAATACATAGCCGATATCGCGGATCCTGCGCACGGCAAAGGGCGCGCCCACGGCGATCGCCGCGACGAGCAGCAGCGCGCAAACGCCTATGATCAACGCGCGTTTTGAGATCGTGATCATTTTCTCTTTCTCTCCTTTCTCTCTGTGGCCCCTTCCGCCTGTTAGATGCGCCCGGCGGCCCGTTTGTTACAGCCCGCAGGCGATATTTTTTTCTGATGAAGATGGGGAAAAACGTGCGGAAATAACATGGCTGCTGTATACTGTAAGCACTTATTTATATGCGCCCGCGGGGCGCGCACACCAAAGCGAAAAACGGAGGTGCAACTCGAAAATGGCAGCGGCGCACACCAGCGAAAACGCCATTGAGCTTCGTTCCATCAGCAAATTCTTCGGCAAGGTCGTCGCCAACAACAAGATCAGCCTGACGGTGAAAAAGGGCGAGATCCTCTCCCTCCTCGGCGAAAACGGCTCCGGCAAGACGACCCTGATGAACATGCTCTCCGGCATCTATTACCCGGACGAAGGCCACATCCTCATCGACGGCAGAGAGGTCTCCATCCGCTCGCCCAAGGACGCCTACGACAACGGCATCGGCATGATCCACCAGCACTTCAAGCTGGTCGATATCTTCACCGCGGCGGAGAATATCGCGCTGGGCATGCAGAGCGAGGGCCGGCTCAACCTCAAGGAAGTCTCCCTGAAGGTACACGAGCTGGCGCGCAAATACGGCTTCTCCATCGACCCGGAGAAGAAGATCTACAACATGTCCGTCTCCGAGAAGCAGACGGTCGAGATCCTGAAGATCCTCTATCGCGGCGCGAACATCCTCATTCTGGACGAGCCGACGGCCGTGCTCACTCCGCAGGAGACCGAGCGCCTCTTCGACGTGCTGCGCAACATGCGCGCCGACGGCAAGGCCATCATCATCATCACCCATAAGCTGCACGAGGTGCTCTCCATTTCCGACCGCGTGGCCGTCATCCGAAAGGGCGAGTATATCGGCAGCGTGGCCACGGACACCGCCACGGAGAGCTCCCTGACGGAAATGATGGTGGGCAAGAGGGTGGATCTGGACATCGACCGCCACACGCCCAAGGACGAAAAGCTGCGCCTGCGGGTGGAAAACCTGACGTGCGTGGACAAGACGCTGACCAAGACGCTCGACAGCGTCTCCCTCGAGGCCTACGCGGGCGAGATCCTCGGCATCGCGGGCATCGCAGGCTCTGGCCAGAAGGAGCTGCTCGAGGCCATCGCCGGCCTGCAGAGCGCCGTCTCCGGCAAGATCACCTATTTCGACCCGAAGACCGGCAAGCAGGAAAACCTGCTGGGCAAGACGCCCATGCAGATCCGCGAGATGGGCGTTGCGCTCTCCTTCGTGCCGGAAGACCGTCTGGGCATGGGCCTTGTCGGCTCCATGGGCATGACGGGCAACATGATGGTGCGCTCCTACCGCGAGGGCGGCGGCGCCTTTACGCACCGCAAGAGCCCCAAAAAACTCTCCGAGCAGATCGTAAAGGATCTGGGCGTGGTCACCCCCGGCATCAACACCCCCGTGCGCCGTCTCTCCGGCGGCAACGTGCAGAAGGTGCTCGTCGGGCGAGAGATCGCCAACGCGCCGACTGTGCTGATGACGGCCTACGCCGTGCGCGGTCTGGATATCAACACCTCCTACACGATCTACAACCTGCTGAACAAGGAAAAAGAAGACGGCGCGGCCGTGATCTATGTCGGCGAGGATCTGGACGTGCTGCTCGCTCTGGCAGACAGGATCGTCGTGCTCTGCGGCGGCCAGGTCTCCGGCGTGGTGGATGCGCGCAGCACCACCAAAGAAGAGGTCGGCCTGCTGATGACCAAATACAGAAAGGACGGCGAGACAAATGGCTGATCTGCATACGATGCACGACCCGCTCGTGCGCATGGCCAAGCGCGACGGCGTGACCGTCTGGCAGGGGCTTCTGGTGCGCGCGGGGGCGATCTTCGCGGCGCTGGTGGTCTGCTCCGCGCTGATCCTCTGGATCACCGGCCTGAACCCGTTCTATGTATACCGCATCATGTGGGAATCCACCTTCGGCTCGTCCGATATCTCCTGGGAATTCCGCATGATCACCATCTGGGACACCGTGCGCGACACGATGATCCTTCTGTGCGTGGCGCTCGCGCTCACGCCGGCCTTCCGCATGAAGTTCTGGAACATCGGCGGCGAAGGCCAGATCCTCGTGGGCGGCCTTGCCACTGCGGCCGTCATGCGCTATTGCGGCGAGAGCATGCCCACCTTCGTCCTCTTTGCGACCATGATCGGCGCGAGCATGCTCGCCGGCCTCGTCTGGGGCCTCGTGCCCGCCGTGTTCAAGGCGCGCTGGAACACCAACGAGACCCTCTTCACCCTCATGATGAACTACATCGCCACCCAGATCGTAGCGGCCTTCTCCATCATCTGGGAGGCCAAGAAGGGCTCCGGCTCCATCGGCGTGATCAACCGCGCCACCAAGGCCGGCCATATGACCACGGACTGGATGTCGCAGTGGTTCGGCTCGGGCAACTATATGATCAACGTCGTCATCGTGCTCGCGCTGACCATCCTCATGTTCGTCTATATCCGCTACACCAAGCAGGGCTATGAGATCACTGTCGTCGGCGAGAGCGAGAACACCGCGCGCTACGCCGGCATCAACGTAAAAAAGGTCATCGTGCGCACGATGCTGCTCTCCGGCGCGCTGTGCGGCCTGGCCGGGTTCATCCTCGTCTCCGGCTCGAGCCACACCATCTCCGTAGACACCTCCGACGGGCGCGGCTTCACCGCCATCATCGTCACATGGCTCTCCAAGTTCAACCCCTTTGTGATGGTGCTCGTCTCCTTCTTCCTCGTGTTTATGGATTACGGCGCAAAGGGCGTGGCGAGCAGCTGCGGCCTCAATAAGGCCTTCAGCGATATCATCACCGGCGTGATCCTGTTCTTCATCCTCGGAAGCGAGTTCTTCATCAACTACAGGCTCATCTTCCGCGGCGGCAGGAAGGAGGTCTACTAAGATGCAGTTTATCATCACTGTTCTGCAGAGCTTCTTTACCGCGGCCTTTTTCCGCGCAGCCGTGACGCAGGGCATGCCCCTGCTCTTCGGCGCGACCGGCGAGATCCTCACCGAAAAATCCGGCCATCTCAACCTCGGCCTGCCGGGCATCATGTATATGGGCGGCATCGGCGGCCTCATCGGCGCGTTCCTCTATGAAAACGCCGTGGCCACCCCCAACGCCTTCGTCGCCGTGAGCATCAGCTTCCTGTGCGCGTTCATCGCAGCCGTGCTCGGCGGCCTCGTCTATTGCGTGCTCACCGTCACCCTGCGCGCCAACCAGAACGTCTCCGGCCTTGCGCTGACCACCTTCGGCGTGGGCCTTGGCAACTTCCTGGGCGGCTCCATCATGAAGCTGACCGGCAAGACCGGCCAGATCACCGTCTATTTCACCGGCAAGGCCTTCAAGGAATGCCTGCCCTTTGCGGAGAGCGAGGTCGTGCTGAACAACCCCTTCCTCAACGCGCTCTGCACCATGTTCTGCTCCTACGGCTTTTTGACCTACCTCGCCATCGCCATCGCCATCGTGGCCGGCTGGGTGCTCGCCAAGACCCGCGTGGGCCTGAACCTGCGCGCCATCGGCGAAAGCCCCGCCACGGCGGACGCGGCCTCCATCCCCGTAGACAAGTATAAATACATCACCACCTGCATCGGCGCGGGCATCGCCGGTCTGGGCGGCCTGTATTTCGTCATGGAGTACATGGGCGGCACATGGCAGAACGACGCCTTCGGCGACCGCGGCTGGCTGGCTATCGCGCTGGTCATCTTCGCCCGCTGGAAGCCCGGCCACGCCATCTGGGGCTCCATCCTCTTCGGCGGCCTGTACATGCTCTACACCCGCCTGCCCATCGCCAACGCGACGCAGGAATTCTTCAAGATGCTGCCCTACATCGTGACCATCATCGTGCTGATCATCACCTCCTTCCGCAAAAAGCGCGAGGATCAGCCGCCGGCAAGTCTGGGCATCGCTTATTTCCGAGAGGAACGCTGACGCGCTCCCCTTCCCAACGCAAAACAGCAGCCCCGCGAAAGAACGCTCTTTCGCGGGGCTGTTTTCTTTTTTATTTTCGCTCTCAGGGGTTGCGCGGCTCGTCGCTGAAATAGCACACGGCGATGACTCCGAGGCCGGTGTGCGAGACGATGACCGGCGTGACCTGCGTCATCATGCCCACTCTGCCGCCCTTTTCCTCGACATAGCGCTTGATGAAGAGCGCGTCCTCCTCGCAGCCGGCATAGGCGATGTACAAGGGCTGCTTGGCCGGGTCACCCTGCGCAAGGTATTTATCCGCAATGACCTTGAGCGCCTTTTTGCGCCCCTGGATCTTCTCGCGCGGGACGAGCTTGCCCTCCGCGCTCATATCCATGACGGGCTTTACGCTCAGCAGAGAGCCCACGAACGCGGCCGAGCCGGACAGGCGGCCGCCCTTGGCCAGATAGTGCAGGTCGTTCACGGTGAACCAGAGCTTCATCTTCTGCACGAGCCCTTCGGCATACGCGGCCAGCTCCTCGACCGTGCCGCCTTCGCTCTCCATTTTTTCGAGCGTCTTCTGCACGATCAGGCCTTCGCCCAGAGAGGCGCATTTCGTGTCCACAAAGAGCACCTTGCCCTCGGGGAAGCGCTCGGCGAGCTCCTGCGCGGCAAGGCGGGCGCTGTTCATCGTGCCCGTGAGGCCGGAGGAGAAGCACAGATAGAGCACGTCCTCGCCCTGCTCAAGGGCGCTGCGGAAGGTCTTGAGATAGGTCTCCAGCGGGATCTGCGCCGTCGTGGCGCGTTCGCCCTGCGCGATGAGCCCGTAAAACTCTTCCGTCGCAATGCATCCGGGCGCGTTTTCATCCGGACCGACCAGATATTCCTTCCCGCCGATGGTCACGGGGAAGGACAGCACGGTCAGCCCGTGTTCTTTGATATAGGAAAGCGGCAGATCACCGGTGGAATCTGTCACGATGCGTACGCTCATTCCAGTTGCTCCTTTCAAAAGCAGCCATATTTCATCGCTTATCAGCATACCCTATCTGGGCAGGAAAGACAATGGGCAGATTTGCCCCTTTGCCCAAAAACCGCCACATTTTACCTATACAAAAAGAAAACACAACAGGGGAGGGCCTTTGCGTTCGCTCGGGCCCTCCCCTGCGGGCTGTTTTTTATCTTATTCTTCGGTGCTTTCCTCGGCCTCGGGCGCCTCTTCGGGCTCCTGTTCGGCACGCGCAACGCACACGACCTTGGAGCCTTCCGCCACGCGCATGACGCGCACGCCCTGCGTGTTGCGGCCCTGCGAGCTGATGGCCTCCGCCGCCGTGCGGATGATCACGCCGTCGTCGGTGATGAGCAGCAGGTCCTCGTCGTCGTAGACGAGCATCTGGCTGGCGAGCATGCCTGTCTTATCAGAGATGTTCATGGCGCGGATGCCGATGCCGCCGCGGGTCTGCTGGCGATATTCCTCGATGGGCGTGCGCTTGCCGAAGCCCAGCTCGGTCAGCGAGAGCACCTGCGCGCCGGCGGAGACGACGTCCTCGTCGATGACGGACATATCCACCACATAGTCTTCGTCGCGCAGCGTGATGGACTTCACGCCCGTGGCCGTGCGGCCCATGGAGCGCAGGTCGTCCTCCGCAAAGCGGATGGCCATGCCCTCGTGCGTGCCCATGAGCAGGTCGCACTTGCCGTCGGTCTGCTTCACGGCGATGAGCTCGTCGCCCTCGCGCAGGTTCACGGCCCGCAGGCCGGATTTGCGCATGTTGGCAAATTCGGAGAGCTCGGTGCGCTTGATGACGCCGTACTTGGTGGCCATGACGATGTAATGGCCCTCCAGCTTTTCCATATCCAGCGGCAGCATGGCCGTGATGCGCTCGCCCGGATCGAGCCGGAGCAGGTTCACGATGGCCAGACCGCGGGCCGTGCGGCCGGCTTCCGGGATCTCATAGCAGTTCAGGTCGAACGCCCTGCCGCGGTTGGTGAAGAACATGATCTTGTCGTGCGTGGAGGTGACGTACATATGCTCGACAAAATCCTCTTCGCGCGTGGCCGCGCCGGTGACGCCCCTGCCGCCCCTGCGCTGCGCGCGATAGGCGGAGCGGGAGATGCGCTTGACATAGCCGTAATGCGTGAGCGTGACGACCATATCCTCTTCCTGAATGAGGTCCGCGATGGCGACTTCGTATTCCATCTGCTGGATGTCGGTGCGGCGCGCGTCGGCGTACTTGCGGCGGATCTCGCCCAGCTCGTCTTTGATGATGCCCATGACCATGCCCCTGTCGGAGAGGACGGCCTTATAATAGGCGATCATCTTCTGCAGCTCGTCGTATTCCTCCTGCAGGCGCTCGCGCTCCAGACCGGTGAGGCGCTGCAGGCGCATATCGAGGATGGCCTGCGCCTGCTTCTCGGTGAAGCCCAGCTCGAACACGAGCCTTTCGCGCGCGATCTGCGTCGTCCGGGAGGAGCGGATGGTATGGATGACCTCGTCGATGATATCCAGCGCCTTGAGCAGGCCTTCGAGGATATGGGCGCGCGCCTCGGCCTTGTTCAGGTCGTACTGCGTGCGCCGCTCGATGACCTCGACCTGATGCTGGATGTAATGATGCAGCATCTGCTTGAGCGAGAGCACCTTGGGCGCGCCGTCGACCAGCGCGATCATGATCGCGCCGAAGGTCTCCTGCATCTGCGTGTGCTTGTAGAGATAATTCAGCACCACGTTGGCGTTCACGTCGCGCTTGAGCTCGATGGCGATGCGCATGCCGTTGCGGTCGGATTCATCGCGGATATCGCTGATGCCCTCGAGGCGCTTGTCATGCACGAGCTCGGCGATCTTTTCGACCAGACGCGCCTTGTTGACCATGTAGGGGATCTCGGTCACGACGATGCGCTGTCTGTTGGCCGTCATTTCCTCGATCTCGGTCTTGGCGCGGGTCACGATGCGGCCGCGGCCGGTGGTGTAGGCCTCCAGGATGCCGTTTTTGCCCATGATGATGCCGCCGGTGGGAAAGTCCGGCCCCTTGATGAACTCCATCAGATCGCGCACTTCGCAGTCCGGATGGTCGATCATATAGACGCAGCCGTCGATGACCTCGCCCAGATTATGCGGCGGGATGTTCGTGGCCATGCCGACGGCGATGCCGTTGGAGCCGTTGACCAGCAGGTTCGGGAAGCGGCTGGGCATGACGGAGGGCTGCATGAGCGATTCGTCAAAGTTCGGGTAGAAATCCACCGTTTCCTTGTCCAGATCGCGCACCAGCTCCATCGCCAGCTTGGAGAGGCGGGCCTCGGTATAACGCATGGCGGCGGCGCCGTCGCCGTCGACAGAGCCGAAGTTGCCCTGTCCTTCGACCAGCAGGCCGCGCGTGGAGAAGGGCTGCGCAAGGCGCACCATGGCGTCGTACACGGCGGTGTCGCCGTGCGGGTGATATTTACCCAGAACGTCGCCGACGATACGCGCGGACTTGCGGAAGGGCTTGTCCGGCGTGACGCCCAGCTCGGTCATGGAATAGAGGATGCGCCTGTGCACGGGCTTGAGGCCGTCGCGCACATCCGGCAGGGCGCGGCTGACGATGACCGCCATCGCATAGCTGATGAACGATTTTTGCAGCTCGTCCTCCAGATTGATCGGCGTCAGGTTGCCAATGTTTCTATCTTCCGGCAATGTATTTGCCTCCTTAATGATCTGTCAAAGCAATTTTTCGGCTCCGTATACAAACAGGTGCCATTGGCCTTCTGTTTTAGGGGCCAGGAATCCGGCACGGATTCCGTAATGGCGGGCCCCCGTAAGGCACGCCATTGGCCTTCTGTTTTAGGGGCCAGGAATCCGGCACGGATGCCGTAATCCCGGATTTCTGAAAGAAATTCGAGATTGGCCGTCACTCGCTCAAGGCCAGGAATCCGGTACGGATTCCGTAATGGCGGGCCCTCGTAAGGCACGCCATTGGCCTTCTGTTTTAGGGGCCAGGAATCCGGTACGGATTCCGTAATGGCGGGCCCCCATAAGGCACGCCATTGGCCATCTGTTTTAGAGGCCAGGAATCCGGCACGGATGCCGTAATCCCGGATTTCTGAAAGAAATTCGAGATTGGCCGTCACTCGCTCAAGGCCAGGCATTCGGTACGAATGCCGTAATGGCGGGCCCTCGTAAGGCACGCCATTGGCCTTTAGATATCCAGATCCGCGACCAGCTTGGCGTTCTTTTCGATGAAATCGCGTCTGGGTTCGACCTGATCGCCCATGAGCAGCGTGAACAGCTGGTCCGCCTCGATGGCGTCCTTCACCGTCACGCGATACATGCTGCGCGTTTCCGGGTTCATGGTGGTCTCCCAGAGCTGCTCGGAGCTCATTTCGCCAAGGCCTTTGTAGCGCTGGATGTCGGGCTTGGCGTCCGGGCCGAGCTCGGCCAGATACGCCTGCAGCGCCCCGTCGTCGTAGAGATAGCGCTCGCTCTTGCCCCTCGTGACCTTATACAGCGGCGGCTGCGCGATGTAGACGTAGCCCTCGTCGATCAGCGGGCGCATATGGCGGTAGAAGAAGGTGAGCAGCAGAATGCGGATATGGCTGCCGTCCACGTCCGCGTCCGTCATGCAGACGATGCGGTGGTAGCGCAGCTTGGAGGTGTCGAACTGGTCGTCGAAACCGCCGCCGAAGGCCGTGATCATGGCCTTGATCTCGTCGTTGGCGAGGATGCGGTCCTTGCGCGTTTTTTCCACGTTCAGGATCTTGCCGCGCAGGGGCAGGATAGCCTGGAAGAAGCGGTCTCGCCCGGTCTTGGCGCTGCCGCCGGCGCTGTCGCCCTCGACGAGGAAGATCTCGCACT
>JAUMYC010000060.1 GCA_030528845.1 Eubacteriales bacterium | reverse complement strand
ACGGCGTGGACAAGGTCGCCGCCATGAAGCAGAACTACTACAAGCTGCAGCTGGACTGCCTCGTCATCCTCGGCGGCAACGGCACCCACAAAACGGCCAACCTCCTGCGCGAGGAAGGGCTGAACGTCATCACCCTGCCCAAGACCATCGACAACGACCTCTGGGGCACGGACATGACCTTCGGCTTCCAGAGCGCCGTGGACGTCGCGACGGACGCCATCGACTGCATCCACACCACCGCCGCCTCTCATGGCCGCGTGTTCATCGTGGAAGTCATGGGCCACAAGGTGGGCTGGCTCACGCTCAACGCGGGCATCGCCGGCGGCGCGGATCTCATCCTCATCCCGGAGATCCCCTACGACATCGACAAGATCGTCAAGAAGATCCAGGAGAGGCATGCCAACGGCGGCCGCTTCACCATCCTCGCCGTGGCCGAGGGCGCCATCTCCAAGGAGGACGCCGCTCTTTCCAAAAAGGACTACAAAAAGAAGCTGGCCGAGACCAAATACCCCTCCGTGTCCTACGAGATCGCCGCGGCCATCAACAAAAAGGCCGGGCTGGACGTGCGCGTGACCGTTCCGGGCCACACGCAGCGCGGCGGCTCCCCCTGCCCGTATGACCGCGTATTCGCCACGCGTCTGGGCTCTGCGGCGGGCCTGATGATCCTCAAGGGCGAATACGGCTTCATGGTCGGCTACAAGAACAGAGAGATCGTCAAGGTGCCGCTGGAAGACGTGGCCGGCAAGCTCAAGATGGTCGACCCGGAATCCTCCGTCATCAAGGAAGCGAAGGCGCTGGGCATCAGCTTCGGCGATTGATCCCGCTTTCTTCTCCCCCACGCATTCGGCGCGCCGCCCGCTTTGTCCGGGCGGCGCGCTTTTTCCTCTCTTTGCCGCCGAAAAACCTGCTGCGGACTGTTTCAAGTCGCTAAATGCATGTTAACTATACTTATATGATTTATAACTTCCTCCCCGACGTGGTACAATAAAACGAATGCTCGGAAGGGTGTGTCGTATGCAAAGGGAAATGCGCCTGCGCTTTGGCAGGGGCGACTGGCTCGCGGTCGCGTTGGTCGTGCTGCTGGCGCTGGGAACGGCGGCGGCCTATTTGCCGCGCTCCTCGTCCGAAGGAGAAGCCGTTTTGCAGGTCTTTCAGGACGGCGCTCTGCTGCGCGAGCTGCCCCTTTCGCAGGAGATCACCTTTGAGATCGAAGGCGAATACCGCAACACGATCCGCATCGAAGACGGCCGTGCGAGCGTCGTTTTTTCGGATTGCCCCGGCGGCGACTGCATGCACAGCGGCGCGATCTCCCAGCCGGGCCGGAGCATCGCCTGTCTGCCCAACCGGGTCGAGCTGCGCGTCACTGGCGTGACCGGCGACGTCGACTTTGTGGTGAGGTGAGCGGATGAGACAAAGCAGAAGGATCGCCCTGTGCGCCGTGATGATCTCCGCCGCGCTCGCCCTGTCCTATATCGAGCGCTTTATCCCGCTGCAGATGATCGTGCCCCTGCCGGGCATCAAGCTGGGCCTTGCCAACATCGTGACGCTGATCGCGCTGTATACGCTTGATTTCTCCAGCGCCATGGTCATCCTCGTGCTGCGCTGCCTGCTCGGCTCGCTCTTTGGCGGCGGCGTGACGGCGCTGATGTTTTCGCTCACGGGCGGCGTATTGTCCGTGCTGTGCATGGGCGCTGCAAAAAAAGCGCCGTTTCTTTCCATCTACGGCGTGAGCATCCTCGGCGCGGCCGCGCACGGCGTGGGCCAGATCGCCGTGGCGATGTGCATGATGCGCTCGGTCTACATCGGCGCGTACCTTCCCTGGCTGCTGTGCACAGCGCTGGCCACCGGCACGGCCACGGGCGCTGCCGGCGCGGGAGTGCTGCGGGCATTGCCGCATCGGCGCGCGCTGTAGGCTCCCCCTTTTTTCGTTGTCCGCGTCCGCACAAACGGACGGGCATATAAAGTTCATACGTTCAGGAGGAACAACCATGCTCAAGAAGATCGCATCCATCCTCGTGCTGACCATGATGCTCGGCCTGCTCAGCAGCTGCACCGGCACCACCGTGGTCTATCAGACCAACAACTATTACGCCGCGCCCACCGCCGCCCCGACGGAAGAGCAGACCGACGCCGACACCGGCGCTACCGGCGAGGCCGCTTCCGAAGAGTCCCCCGTGCAGGATACGGACGACGCGCAGACCGGCGCTCTGAAGACCGGCCTGGCCATCTCCGGCTCCGCCGCCGAGAGCGCCTCCGCCACCGCCGAGGCTGCCGGTCAGGCCAAGTATGACGTGACCGTCGCCGCCGTCACCGTCGACGAAAACGGCGTCATCCGCAGCTGCATCGTCGATTCCCTGCCCGCGACCGTCACCTTCGACGCCGCCGGCCAGATCACTTCCGACATCTCCGCCGCTCTGCGCACCAAGGACGAGCAGGGCGAGGACTACGGCATGAAGAAGTACGCCGGTGCGAAGTACGAATGGAACGAGCAGATCGACGCCCTTGAGCAGTACGCCGTGGGCAAGACCGTCGAAGAGCTCAAGTCCGGCGCGGTGAACGAGAGCGGCAAGGCCGCCGACGTGGATCTCGCCGCCACTGCGACCATCGCTCTGGGCGGCTATGTCTCCGCCATCGAAGCCGCCGTCGCCAACGCACAGGACCTTGGCGCGCAGGAAGGCGACGAGCTGAAGCTGGCGATCATCGGCTCCACCGGCTCGAGCACCTCCGCCACCGCCGAAGCCGCCGGCCTCTCCCAGCTGGATGTGGATGTGGCCGTCGTGACCATGAACGGCGACGTGATCACCAGCTGCGCCATCGATTCCCTGCAGGCGAAGGTGAACTTCGACGCTGCCGGCGCTCTGACCACCGACCTGACCGCCCCCATGCTCACCAAGAACGCGCTGGGCGAGAACTACGGCATGAAGAAATATGCCGGCGCGAAGTATGAATGGAACGAGCAGGCCGCTTCCTTCGCCGCCTATGTGACCGGCAAGACCGCCGCCGACGTGGCCGGTATCGCCGTGACCGAAAAGACCGCTCCCGCCGAGGCGGATCTCTCCGCCAGCGTGACCATCGCCATCGGCGGCTTCCAGGCGCTCATCGCCAAGGCCGCGCAATAAAAAAGGCAATGAAGCGCACCGCAGCATTGCTCATCCTGCTGTCCGTCCTGCTCTCCGGGTGCTCCTCGCAGCGCCCGGAGCAGGGCGGCACAGCGCAGTATACCGCCACCTTCCTCGATCTGTTCGACACGCTGACTACGATCATCGGCCGCGCAGAAAGCGAGGAGGAATTTCGCAAAAGCGCGCAGAGCATCCACGACGAGCTGCTGCGCTATCACCGGCTCTTCGATATCTATCAGGAATACGAGGGCATGAACAACCTGTGTACGATCAACAAAAACGCAGGCGTCGCGCCCGTGCGGGCGGACGGGCAGATCATCGCCCTTCTGCAGGACTGCCGCTCCTATTACGAAGCTACCGGCGGCATGGTGAACGCGGCCATGGGCAGCGTGCTGCGCCTCTGGCACGATGCAAGGGACGCAGGCGCGGCCGACCCGGCCAACGCGTATCTCCCGGACGAACAGGCGCTGCGCGAGGCGCAGGCGCATGTCTCCTTTGATGCGGTCGAGATCGACCCCGAGGCCGGCACGGTCTTTCTCAGCGACCCGGCCGCCTCGCTGGACGTCGGCGCGATCGCCAAGGGCTGGGCCGTGCAGAGGGTATGTGAAGGCGCTCCGGAGGGCATGCTCATCAGCGTGGGCGGAAACGTCTGCGCGACGGGCCCCAAGGACGAAAACGGCACGCCCTGGGTCATCGGCATACAGGACCCGGACGGCGCGGCGGACAAGTATCTGCACACGATCTACCTGAGCGAGGGCAGCGTGATCACCAGCGGGGATTACCAGCGCGCCTACCTCGTCGACGGCGTGCCCTACCACCACATCATCGATCCGCAGACGTGCTATCCCGCCTCTCTCTGGCGCTCGGTCAGCGTCGTCTGCGCGGATTCCGCTCTGGGCGATATGCTCTCCACGGCGCTGTTTCTGCTGCCGCAGGAGGAAGGGCAGGCGCTGCTGGAGCAATACGGCGCGCAGGCGCTGTGGGTCTCGCCGGAGGGCGAGCTGCTCTACAGCCCCGGCTTTTCAGAACTGATTCGAACATAAACGAGGTGAAACGATGAAACGCCTGTTTTTCGGAGGGATCCATCCGAAATACAATAAGGAACTCTCTTTGCAGAGCCTCGAGCTCCCGGTCGTGAGCCCGAAGCGGGTCGTCATCCCGATGCAGCAGCATATCGGCGCGCCCTGCAAGCCCCTTGTCGCAAAGGGCGAGCGCGTGCTGCTCGGCCAGAAGATCGGCGACGGCGAAGGCCTTTGCGTGCCCGTGCATGCCTCCGTCTCCGGCAAGGTGGTCGATATCGGGCAGCATCTGCATACCAACGGCCGCATGGTCGAAGCCGTTGTGATCGAAAACGACTTCAAGGACGAAGCCTGCCCGATGCAGGGGCTGGACACGCCCCTGAACGTGCTCACCGCCGGGGAGATCCTCGGCGCGGTCCGCTCCGCCGGTATCATCGGCATGGGCGGCGCGGCCTTCCCCAGCGACGTTAAGGCCTTCTCCGGCATCGACAAGGTCGATACGCTGATCGCCAACGCCTGCGAATGCGAGCCGTATATCACGGCGGACGATGCGCTGCTGCGCACCGAGCCGAAGCTCGTGCTCGACGGCCTGCTGATCATGCGCAAGCTGCTCGAGCCCAAGCGCGTTTGCCTTGCCGTGGAAGACAACAAGACCGTTGCCATCGAAACGCTGCGCGCGCTGATGAAGGACTACCCGGAGATCGAGCTGAGCGTGCTGCCTACGCGCTATCCGCAGGGCTCGGAGAAGCAGCTGATCCAGGCGCTGACCGGGCGCGAGGTGCCCCCGGGCCAGCTGCCCGCGAGCATCGGCTGCTGCGTGTTCAACGTGGCCTCCTGCGCGTCCATCTACCGCGCCGTGCGCCATGGCGTTCCGCTCACGCAGAGGATCGTGACCGTCTCCGGCGAAGCCGTGAAAAAGCCGCAGAATTTCCGCGTGCGCATCGGCACGCCGCTGAGCGATCTGATCAAGGCGGCGGGCGGCCTGCTCAAGGGCGCCGAGCGCGTGATCAGCGGCGGCCCGATGATGGGCATCGCCCAGCAGGATCTGAGCGCGCCGGTCGTCAAGGCCACCAACTCCGTGCTCTGCCTCTTTAAGGACGAGAACGGCCCGGCGGAAGACCCGGTCTGCCTGCGCTGCGGCAAATGCCTCGACGTTTGCCCGATGCGCCTGCAGCCGCTGTACATGTACCGCTACGCGAACGCGCAGGACACGCGGCAGCTCGAACGGCTCAACCTCATGGACTGCATCGAGTGCGGCTGCTGCGATTTCTCCTGCCCCGGCAAGCTGCCTCTCGTGACCACCTTCCGCAGGGGCAAAAGATTACTTTCGGAGGCGAAGAAGAAATGAAGCTGACGCATGCATTTTCGCCGTTTATCCGCAATCATTCCAACACGAGCCGCATCATGATCGACGTGGTGATCGCGCTGCTGCCCGCGCTGTGCGTGGGGCTCTGGCGCTTCGGCGCGTCGGCCGCGCTGGTCGTTTTGGTCTCCATCGCCGCGGCCGTGGCTGCGGAGTTCCTCTTCGGCCTGCTCTTTGGCCGTCCCAAGTCCGTGCTGGACGGCTCCGCCGTCGTCACCGGCCTGCTTCTTGCGATGACTTTGCCCTCCACCGTGCCGCTCTGGGTCGCTGCGATCGGCAGCGCCTTTGCCGTCGTCGTGGTCAAGGGCCTGTGCGGCGGTTTGGGCCAGAACATCTTCAACCCCGCGCTCTCCGCGCGCGCGCTGCTGATGCTGGCATGGCCGGCCTATCTCACCCGCTTCTTCGGCGTGGACGGCGTTTCGAGCGCCACTCCCCTGCATCACATGGTCATGCCCGCGCTGCCGGAGGAGAGCCTCGCTGCGATGCTGCTGGGCAATTGCCCGGGCTGCATCGGCGAGATCTCCGCGCTGGCGCTGCTGCTGGGCGGAGCCTATCTCGTCTGGCGCAAGGTCATCTCCATGCGCATCCCGCTGGCCTATCTGGGCACGGTCGCGCTGCTGACGCTCGTCTTCCATAAGACGGACGCTCCGCTGATGTGGATGCTCTACAGCCTGCTCAGCGGCGGCGTGATGCTCGGAGCCATCTTCATGGCCACCGACTACGCCACTTCCCCGGTCACGCCCAACGGCCAGCTGCTCTACGGCGTGGGCTGCGGCGCGCTGACCGTGCTGCTGCGCTATTTCGGGCTCTATCCCGAAGGCGTCACCTATGCGATTTTGATCATGAACGCGCTGGTCTGGGCGATCGACCGCTGCACTGCGCCGCGTCGCTTTGGTACTAAGAAGGGAGGCCGCGCCTGATGAACAGATCGATCCTCATCCCGCTCCTTGCGCTCTTTGTGGCCGCCGCCGTCCTTTCCGGCGCCGCATGGGGCCTTGCCGGCCTGCAGGCGCAAAACGAACAGGAGCAGCTGACGAAAACTCTGCAGACTCTGCTGCACGGCAGCGAAGAGTTCACTTCTGAGCCTTATACCGGCGAGGACGCCAACATCCAAGCCCTCTACAAGGCGGAAAACGGCTATGTGGTCGAAACGGAGACCGCGGGCTATGCCGGGCCGATCCGCATGCTCGTGGGCGTGAGCAACGAAGGCACCGTCACCGGGCTCGTCGTGCGCGAAATGGAAGAGACCTTCGGCCTGGGCATGCACGCCCTGTTTGATCACGAATTCCTCGCGCAGTTCCTGAACACCTCCGGCGAAGCCGCCGTCGGCGAAACCGTCGACGCCATCTCCGGCGCGACGGTCACCTCCAAGGCGATCGCCCGCAGCGTGAATTCCGCCGTCGCGGTCGTCACCGGCGCGGATACTTTCTCGAGCGCGACGACATGGGGAGGCTGAGCGTATGAAAAACAAGACCTATCTTCTCAACACGCTGCTGATCATCATCACGGCGCTGGGGCTTCTGGCGATGGCCATCGTGCACGCCCTGCTGCCCTATGCCATCCTGCCGCAGGCGAACATCCCGAACCTCGTACTGCTCTCGATGGTCGTGCTGGTGCTGGAGCATTACATCTCCCCCAATTCCAAGCGCTGCTACGTCTGCATCCCCGTGTTTTCGGCGCTGACGTTCGCGCTGCTCCCGCTCGCGTCCGGCTATGCGGCGGCGGGCGAGGTCTGGAAGCTCGCGCTGAGCGGCTGCATCATCTTCACCGCCTGCACATGGCTGTTCACCTCCATGACGCAGCGCATCTCCTCCGGCCCTGTGGGCAAGCTCGCTCCGCTGGTGAGCGCGGCGTGCCTGTGCTTTGCGGCACAGTGCTTCGCGGGCATCCTCCTCTGATCTTCCGTACACGCAAAAGAGAGCCTTCGACAGTTCCGTCGAAGGCTCTCTTCTTTTTTTCAATTCATCGCAGTGCCCGCAAAGCAAGCTCGCCCGTCTGCAGCGCGAGGGGCAAAAGACGCTCCGCCGTCCATTCATCCCCGAGAGCGCGCAGCGCGCGATAGAGAAGCTCCGTATCGCCTTCCTCCGGCTGCGCGGCGCACAGCGCGGCGACGATCAGCCCTTTGACGGCGTTCTGGCCGTCACTTTCGTCCTGCATCTGCGCGGCGTCCCAGTCCGCATTGCGCCCGCACGGATTTTTGCACGCCGCGCAGTCCGGCGCAAGCCGCGCCTTTTCCCCACGCACGGCGTCCGCCTGCCGGCGCAGCTCCTCCTCCCCCGCCCTGCGCGCAAGCAGGCGCAGGCTCTCCCGAACGAGCGCATGGGTCTGCTCCTCGGCCTTCCATGCATTGCCCGTGGCAGCGTTTGCCAGCCCCACGAGGCAGCCCAGCAGCATCTCTTGCGCGCTCATTGCTCCAATATCCTTCCGTCGGTGGAGATCGTGACGACCTGCCACGGGATGAATTTGCCGCTCTGCTGCAGGGCCTTCTTCGCGGCGTATTCGATGCCGCCGCAGCAGGGCACTTCCATGCGCAAGATCGCGAGGCTTTTGATCTCGTTATTGGCCAGGATCGCCGTCAGCTTCTCGGAGTAATCCACGTCGTCGAGCTTGGGGCAGCCGATGAGCGTGACCCGGCCGCGCATGAAATCGGAATGAAAATTCGCATAGGCGTAGGCGGTGCAGTCCGCCGCGATGAGCAGGTTTGCATCCTGAAAATACGGGGCCTTGACCGGCGCGAGCTTGATCTGCACCGGCCACTGGCGCAGTTGGCTCTGCAGGCGCGTCGGCTCTGCCTGCGGCGGCTCCGGCGCGCGCCGGATGCTGTGTGCGGGCAGGCCCGGGCAACCCCCCCAGGGCGTCGCCGGCGCCAGCTGCGCCCCGGGTACGGCCACTTCGGCATAGGCGGGCGCCTCGCGCTCCTCAAAGCTGATCGCGCCGGTCGGGCAGGCCGGCAGGCAATCGCCCAGCCCGTCGCAATAATCCTCGCGCAGCAGCTTCGCCTTGCCGTTCTCCATGCCGATCGCGCCCTCATGGCACGCGGACGCACACGCGCCGCATCCGTTGCATTTTTCTTCATCGATTCGAATGATCCTTCTGATCACGGTGTTGTTCCCCTTTCGTTGTTGACCTGACGGCGTTATTATAGTACAATCAAGCGCTGTAAGTATGTTGAATTTTCAACACGCGGAGGAGTTTATGCAAAAATTCGATAAGATCCTTTTCCTCTGCCCGCTCTTCGAGGGCATCGAGCCGAACGACCTGCGCGCCATGACGGCCTGTCTCGGCGCGCGGGAGGTTTTTGTGCGCAAAAACGAGGCGATCTGGAGCGAGGGCGACGCCGCGCAGGACGTGGGCATTCTGCTCGGCGGCGGCGTGCAGATCCTGCGTACGGATTATTACGGCAGCCGCAGCGTCATGATGCAGATCGCTCCGGGTGAGCTCTTCGGCGAGACCTTCGCCTGTGCGGGCGTGCCCACCGTTCCCGTGAGCGCCCTCGCCACGGAGGACAGCCGTATCCTGCTCATCAACTGTCAGCGGCTGCTCACCTCCTGCACGAACGCCTGCGCCTTTCACAGCCGCCTCATCTTCAACATGCTGCGCATCGTCGCGCAGAAAAACCTCGCCCTGCACCGCCGCGCCTCCATCAACGCGCACAGGACCACGCGTGGAAAGCTGATGGCCTATCTGCTCGAAGAGGCCAAGCGCGCGGGCAGCGCTTCCTTTTCCATTCCCTTCGACCGCCAGGCTCTGGCGGATTATCTCGAAGTGGACCGCAGCGGCCTCTCCGCGGAGATCGGCAAACTGAGCAGAGAGGGCGTGCTGCGCTGCAGCAAAAACGAGTTCACCCTTTTACAGCCCGCGCAGGAGGCGGCGCAGAAGCGCTGAATCCCGCCCGGATACAATATTGCGCCTCTGTCCGCGAACAAAGGACATTTGTTTTAACAAAAACGCATCTGATTTAGAATTGACGAAGATGATCGTTCGGCGATATAATTTCCCCTATGCGAAAGGGGGAAGGAAACGGTTTTGGACGAACTCACACTCAAGGCGCTCGGCGACCCGAAGCGATATAATCTGCTGCGGCTCCTGTCCGAGCGGGCCTATTGCGTAGGCGCGCTGGCCGTGCGCAGCGGGATGTCGGAATCGGCCGTATCGCAGCATCTGAAGATCCTGCGCGAGGCCGGGCTGGTCTCCGGCGAAAAACGCGGCTATTACACGCATTATCAGGTGAACAAAGAAGCCCTGCAGCAGGTGATCGCGCAATTGAGCGCGCTGCTGCAGATGGACCGCGAGCCCTGCGACAGCCCGTTTCACGGCTGTCCGGAAGCCGCAGCCATCCGCTGCAAGGCCTATATCGCACAAGAAAACAATACAAAGGAATGACGACTAACGATGTTCAAACGCTTTATCCGCTACTACAAGCCCCACAAGAAAATGCTGGCGCTGGATATGCTGGCTTCCCTGATGATCTCCCTCATCGGCATGGTCTATCCCGTGATGACCAACCGCATGCTCAACATTTATATCCCGGAGAAGATGTACGCGACCATCGTCTGGTCGGGCTTCGGCGTGCTTGCGCTGTATGCCGTGCGCATGCTGCTGAATTTCTTCATCCAGTATTACGGCCATATGATCGGCGTGCGCATGCAGTCGCAGATGCGGCGCGATCTCTTCGCCCATCTCGAGCGCCTGCCCTTCTCGTTTTATGACAACAACGAGACCGGCCGCATCATGTCCCGCCTGACCAACGACCTGTTCGAAGTCTGCGAACTGGCCCACCACGGCCCGGAAAACCTGCTGATCAGCACGATCATGATCATCCTCTCCTTCTCCTATCTGTGCTCGATCGACTGGATGCTCACGCTGATCATCTTCGCCTGTGTGCCGATCCTCGTTCTGGTCACGCTGCACATGCGCAAGCCCATGTCCAAGGCCTTTGACGACCGCAGAAGATCCACCGCGACGATCAACGCGGCTGTGGAAAGCTCCATCACCGGCATCCGCGTGACCAAGGCCTATACCAACGCCGAGAAGGAAAAGGAAAAGTTCTCCGTGGGCGACGAGCAGTTTGTGGACGCATCCCGCCGCGCGTACAAGGCCATGGGCAAGTTCCATTCCTCCACTTCCTTCGTGACCGAGGTCTTCAACGTCATCATCCTCATCGCCGGCGGCCTCTTCCTCTATTCCGGCCGCATCTCCTTCGGCGATTATTCCACCTTCATCGTCTCCATCAACCTCTTCATCGGGCCGGTGAACACGCTGATCAACTTCATGGAATCCTTCCAGAACGGCGCCAGCGGCTTCAAGCGCTTCTGCGAGATCATGGACGAAACCCCCGAGACGGACGTGCAGAACGCAAAAGAGCTCAAAAATGTGCAGGGAGAGATCGAATTCCGCGACGTCACCTACTCCTACGATCCCTCCAAGGAAGTGCTGCATGACGTGAACCTGCGCCTGGAAAAGGGACGCAAGCTGGCGCTGGTCGGCCCCTCCGGCGGCGGCAAGACCACCCTGTGCCATCTGCTGCCCAACTTCTACAAGCTGCGCGACGGCGACGGCTCGATCCTCATCGACGGGCAGGATCTGCGCGATCTGACCATGGATTCCGTGCGCCGCAGCATCGGCATCGTGCAGCAGGACGTGTTCCTGTTCGTCGGCACGATCCGCGAAAACATCCGCTACGGCAGGCTGGACGCGACGGACGAGGAGATCTATGACGCCGCGCGCAAGGCAAATATCCACGATTACATCATGACGCTGGAAAAGGGCTACGACACGGAGATCGGCGAACGCGGCGTGAAGCTCTCCGGCGGACAAAAGCAGCGCCTGAGCATCGCGCGCGTCTTCCTGAAGGACCCCGCCATCCTCATTCTGGACGAGGCGACCAGCGCGCTGGACAACACCACCGAGGTGCTCATTCAGGAAGCGCTGGACGAGCTTTGCAAGGGCCGCACCACTTTGGTCGTTGCGCACCGCCTCTCCACCATCCGCAATGCCGACGAGATCGCCGTTGTTACAAACGGACGCATCGAGGAACGCGGCACGCATGAGGAGCTCATCGCAAAGGGCGGCCTCTACAAGGACCTCTACGCCCTGCAGTTCCGCGAAAACGACATGTTCGAATAAGGCTTCCGCTCCCCTTCCCGCCCGGGAGGGGAGCTTTTTTCTCCAAAAAACAAAAAAGCCCCGCCGCGCGGAACTGCCTTGGCTTGCTCTTTCCCCAAAAACTGAAATGACCCTTGATTGCTTCATTCTGCGATCCTTGTCTTTCTTTACAAACTCGGATCATCCGCAATCAAGGGTCATTTCCGTTCCTTCTTAGTATCTAACATCATTTTTTGTACCTCTCTTTCTACGGATTTGGCTGAGCCACTACTGCCTGCGATCCTTCCTCTTTTCTCATCAGTGTTTCTGATCGTTCCGATTCATCATGTCGCTTGTGCTGGTCGCATTCTGAATTTTTCTGATCGTCTCTTCATCTGATTTCCACGGGGCATGTTTCGCATGTTCCTCTATGTAAT
>JAUMYC010000270.1:662-2786 GCA_030528845.1 Eubacteriales bacterium | reverse complement strand
AATTGATCCCCCGTCAGGGCGTGCCTTGCGTGCGCCCTGACCTTCGTGTATCACGGAGCAAACCATTTTCAAGAGGAAACCAATCATGAAAAAGCTGATTTCCCTGCTGCTGGCCATGGCGATGCTGCTGAGCAGCTTCTGTGTTCCGGCCTTTGCGCAGGAAGCTGACGCCGACGTGATCGTCATCGGCGCGGGCGGCGGCGGCCTGTCCGCTGCGCTGGAAGCCGCAGCGCAGGGCGCTAAGAAGGTCATCGTGCTTGAAATGACCGCCAAGACCGGCGGCGCGCTCAACTACACCAGCGGCTCCATGTCCGCCGCGGGCACCATCATCCAGAAGGAAGAGGGCGTTGAGGACAGCGTCGAGGATTACGTCGCGGACATCCTGCGCATCGGCGGCGATCTGGGCGGCAAGCCCAACGAGGCGCTCGTGCGCGTGTACGCCAACGAGGCGACTGCCGTGTTTGACTGGCTGTATGAGGCCGGCCTCAAGGACAACACCTACTCCGTGGACCGCGCCACCGGCAACCGCGCCGTGTTCGCGCCGGAGCATGCGCTCTTCACCATCCAGCGCACCTACAAGCCGAGCCCGGAGGACAAGGCGAACTACAAGTCCGCTGCGCACGAGGTGCTCGACACGCTGGTGAACGCGCAGGAGAAGATCGAGGTCAAGCTCAACACCAAGGCTGTGGAGCTCGTCGCCAACGACAAGGGCCAGGTGCTCAGCGTCGTCACCGAGCAGGGCGATACCTACACCGCGGCCAAGGGCATCATCGTCGCCACCGGCGGCTACTCTGCCAACGGCAAGCTGATGGCTGAGTTCGTGCCCTACGGCGACTTCTACCTCGCCGGCGGCGCGGCGGGCGCGGACGGCAACGGCCTGCTGATGATGCAGAAGGTCGGCGCGGCCTTGACCGCGATGGACGCCATCCCGACGTTCCCGATGGGCCTTGTCAGCAAGGACAACCCCAAGACCGGCGCCATCGCCAACACCTATGCGTGGAAGGCCGGCGGCATCGTCGTCAACCAGAACGGCGAGCGCTTCTGCAACGAGACCGAGGCGAACCCGGCGATCCGCGAGGTCGCGCTGGAGAGCCAGCCGGGCGCGGTGCAGTACGACATCTTCACCGATAAGATCATCGAGGATCTGCGCGCGGCGGGCCAGGCGTACTTCTATGACGCGTACTTCGCCGCCGAGGGCCAGCCGGGCTGGCACGTCGTCAAGACCGGCGCGACCATCGAGGAGCTGGCTGCGGCGATCAACGTCCCGGTCGAGGCGCTCGTCAAGACCGTTGAGGATTACAACGCGGCTGTTGAGGCCGGCGCGAGCGACGAATTCGGCCGCCTCTACGACGGCACGAAGAGCAGCTACAACGTCGCCGTCAACAAGATCGAGGGCGAGAAGTACTACGCTGTGCCGCTGAAGGCGCTGTGCGTCATGACGCTGGGCGGCGTGACCGCCAACGCCAACATGCAGGTGCTCGACGAGGCCGGCGCGGCCATCCCGGGCCTGTACGCGGCGGGCGAAGTCGTCGGCGGCGTGTGGGGCAAGTTCGTCTCCTCCGGCACCGGCGTCATGGGCCCGATCACCTTCGGCCGCATCGCTGCGCGCAGCGCGATGAACGGCGAGCTGGCCGAGGGCTACACCGTCAAGGCTGCGGGCAACATGCTCGACGCGGCGCTCTTTGAGAAGGAGAAGGCCGCCGGCGCGGCGTTTGACATGAGCGCGGCGCTCACCGACGGTGAGTACACCGCCACGGTCGATGGCCAGACCGGCCCGATGACCGTCAAGACCGTGATCGCGGGCGGCGTCATCGCCTCCGTGGAGATCGTGGAGAACAACGAGACCCCGTCCATCGCCGCCGCTGCGATGGAGAGCGTGCCCGCCGCGATCGTCGCGGGCAACACCGTGGATGTGGACGGCGTCGCCGGCGCGACGCTGACCAGCACGCGCATCATGAAGGCCGTCGCCGCTTGCCTTGAGCAGGCCGCGAAGTAAGCCGCTTTCCCGCGCCCCCTCTGCTTTGGCAGGGCGGGGCGCTTTTTGTTGCGAGAGAGAGCGGACGCGCGCGGCGCGGGACCTCATCCGTCACGGCTGACGCCGTTCCACCTTCCCCAAAGAGGAAG
>JAUMYC010000270.1:0-652 GCA_030528845.1 Eubacteriales bacterium | reverse complement strand
CCCGCGCCCCCTCTGCTTTGGCAGGGCGGGGCGCATTTTGCTGTGTGGGGAAAACGGACGCGCGCAGTGTGATGCCCCGAGATCGGAAATAACCACGATTATTTTCGTTGGGCGGCGCGCAGGACAGGGCGGAGTGTTGATTTATAGACACAGTTCGTTTATAATAGTACATAACTAAAGGGAGCGGGCTGTGCCGACGATTCTGCCCGCGCCGCATCACGAAAGGAGAATTTGCCATGAACATTCCTGTCGTAAAGCCTGGTATTATCGCGGTCTCCCGCGACTGCTTCCCCATTGCGCTCTCCACGCAGCGCCGCAAGAACATCGTTGCCGAGTTCGGCGAGGGCATCTACGAGTGCCCGATTACGGTGGAAAATGAGAAGGACGCGCTCGCGGCGATCGAAGACGTAAAGAAGAACGGCGTCAATGCGCTGGTCGTCTTCCTTGGAAACTTCGGCCCGGAGACCCCGGAAACGCTGCTTTGCCAGAAGTTTGACGGCCCGACGATGTACATCGCCGCTGCTGAAGGCGACGGTGATCTGATCAATGGCCGCGGCGACGCTTACTGCGGCGTGCTCAACTGCTCCTACAATCTGGGCATGCGCCACCTCAAGGCGTATATCCCCGAGTATCCGGTCGGCGATGCGAAGGC
>JAUMYC010000269.1 GCA_030528845.1 Eubacteriales bacterium | reverse complement strand
GCCGATCTTTTTGACAAACTCCTCGGTCTCGAGGTATTCCTCCTCCGTCTCGCCGGGAAAGCCCGTGATCACGTCGGTGGTGATGGCGCAGCCGGGGAACGCCTCGCGCAGAAGGGCGCAGGCCTGTTCATACTGCCCGGGCGTATAGCGCCGGTTCATGCGCCGGAGCACGCCCGCGCTGCCGCTTTGCATGGAAAGATGAAACTGCGGACAGATCTTTTCGCAGCGCACGGCCTCGGCGAGAAATTCCGGTGTGATCAGCAGAGGTTCGAGCGAGCCGAGCCGAACGCGCGCCACTCCCTCCGGCTCGGAAACGGCGCGGATCGCGTCGATGAGCGTATCCTCCGTGCCCCGGCCGTAGCTGGCCAGATGGATGCCCGTGAGCACGATCTCCTTATACCCGGCCTGGGCGAGGCGCGCGGCCTCCGCGCGCACGTCCTCCAGCGGCATGGAGCGCACCGGCCCGCGCACATACGGGATGATGCAGTAGGCGCAATAGCGGTCGCACCCCTCCTGGATTTTCATCACGGCGCGGGTCTTTTCCTCATGCTTGCCCACCTGCAGCCGCTCAAAGGGCACATTTTTCAAGCTTTCGACGGCGACGAGGCATTTTCCCTGCTCGCGCGCCCGCGCAAGCAGCGAGACGACTTCTCCCCTGCGCGCGCTGCCGATGACCAGCCGCACGCCCTCGACGGCCACGCGCTCTGCGTCCTTCTGGGCCAGGCAGCCGGTCACGATCAGCTCCGCCTGCGGGTGCTCGCGCGCCGTGCGGCGGATCGTCTTCATGGATTTTCCGTCGCCGGTGGAGGTGACGGTGCAGGTGTTGATCAGATAGACGTCCGCCTCCTGCGAAAAGGGGACGCTCTGCCAGCCCGCGGCTTCAAAGAGCTCTCGCATGGCCTGCGTGTCATATTCGTTTACCTTGCAGCCCAGCGTCGTAAAGGCGATCGTTTTCATCAGGCAGCCTCGATCCATATTTCTTCGTAATTTTCCCTCTGTGCCACGCGCACGCGGTTGAGCTTGATCAGCTCCAGCAGCGCCAGAAAGAGCGTGACGATCTCTTCTCTGTTGCCGGCGTCCTCAAAGAGGGAGGAAAAGCTGGAGCGGCCCTTGCGCACGCGCCGCGAGATGATGGACATGCAGTCGCGCACGGTGTGCACGTCGCGGCGGATCTCCCTCTGGCTGGGCCTTGTAGCCGCGTCGCGCTCCTCGGCGCGCTGCATGGCGCGCAGAAACGCCGCATACAGCCGCTTTGTCGTCAGGCCCGTCAGCTCGATCTCCTGCGGCGGCAGGGGAAATTCCTCCGGCAGCTTCGTGTAATATTCCTTCGCGTTCTCCTCCAAAGCGCGCATGTCCTCGGAGAGCTCCTTGAAGGCCTTGTATTCCGTCAGACGGCGGATGAGCGCCTCTTCCGGCGATTCCTCCGCCTCGTCGTCTTCTTTTTTGATATTGGGCACCAGCGCGCGCGATTTGATCTCCAGCAGCGTCGCCGCCATGGCGAGAAACTCGCTGGCGGAATCCATGTCCAGCTCTTCCACGGCGGACATGGCCTCGAGATACTGCTCGGTGATCTGCGAGACGAAAATCTCGCGGATGTCGATCTTCGCGCCGGCGATCAGCGTCAGCAGCAGATCCAGCGGGCCGTCAAACTGTTTGAGCGAAACAACGTATGCCAAGCTCTTTCCTCTCCTTCGTCCCGTTTACAGGATGCCGACCAGCGCATAAAGCGCGCCCGCGGCGGAGCCGACCACATCAAATACGAAGCCGGAGGCCGCGCTGAGCGCCTTGTCCAGAATGCCCGTGAAAAACAGCGCGTACAGCGCCAGAGAGGCGAATGCGCTGGCCTTTGCAGAAGCGTACAGGGGCTTTTTGAGCACAAGGTCGTTGAGCACATGATAGCCGTCCAGCGGCGGCAGCGGGATCAGGTTGAAGATCGCCAGCATGATATTGGTCACCATGCAGTAGCCGATCATCTGGTACAGATAGCCCGCGATCGAGCCGAACACGGGCGCGACGATCTCCTCGGAAAGATAGGCGGCGTTGCTCAGCAGCATGCCCATGGGGATGTAGTAATAGGTGTCCCCCTCCAGCCCATCATAGGCCATCTCGCCTTCATGCTCCATCAGGAAACGATCCGGATGCATCAAAAACGCGCTCGTCTCGCTTTCCACCACGGGCACCTGTGCGAGCGCCGCGCCGGCCAGCCCGTAGAGCGCCAGCGCGCAGACGAGGAACAGGAGAAGGTTTGCCGTGATGCCCGCCAGAGAGACCTTGAGGTCGTCGCGGCGGTAATTCCGGAAATTGCGCGGGTTCACCGGCACGGGCTTTGCCCAGCCGATGCCCACCAGCAGGATCATCAGCGTGCCGACCAGGTCGATATGCCGGATGGGGTTGAGCGTCACGCGCCCCATCATGCGCGCGGTCGGGTCGCCGCATTTTTCGGCCACCCAGCCGTGGGCCGCTTCATGGATGGAAATGGCCAGAAACCTGCCCGGCAGCGCCAGCAGCAGGAACATGAGCATCTCCAGCGGATTTTCCAGGATCGAACCGATCAGTCCCATTTGTTTTCCTCCAAAAACAGGCTCTTTGGCCGCAAAAAGCGCGGCACCGTAACAGTATACCCTATCATTTTCTCTCTTGCAACGGCAGGAAAACGAACTTCCGGCATAGAATGTTAAAGACATGAACGTTTTTGACTTTGATCAGACCATCCTGCGCGGCGACTGCACCGCGCTGTTCACAAAATTCTGCTTCCGGCGCTACCCCTGCGTGCGCCGGCATATTCTGCGCGCCCTTCTGCGCGCGCCCGCCATGAAGCTCGGGGGCTTCGGCC
>JAUMYC010000059.1 GCA_030528845.1 Eubacteriales bacterium | reverse complement strand
GGTTGTCGATCCCTCCGTCAGCTTCGCTGGCAGCTCCCTTTACACAAGGGAGCCTTTCCGAAACCGGTACATATCGAAACGGGAGGAATAAGATGAACAGAAAAGCTCTGACGCAGTTTATCGCGCCGTTTTACGCCGATAAGGATATCATGCATGATCTGTGGCATATCGAGCTTGTTGAGAAAACGATGCATAAAATAGTAGAAGCCGGCGGTTATCAGGTCGATGAGGAGATCCTTGCGCTCGCTGCGGCGTTTCACGGCTTTGTGTATCTGGCGGAGGACGAGATCCGCCGCTGGATGGAAGAACAGGGATACAGCCGGGATATGATCGACAGAGTGGTAACGGCTGCGTGGGAATCGCAAAGGAGCGAGATCCCGCAAACATTGGAAGGAAAAATACTGCATGACGCGCATGTTCTGGAAGGCGGCAGGCAATATCTTGTCGTAAAAACGCTGATCACGGGTTCCGTGCGCGGTCAATCTCTGCAGGAAACGCTCAAGTATATGCGCGAGCATGTGCTGGGGAAGAACGAGTGCTGGCTGCCGGAAACAAAGCCGCTCTGCGAGGAAATGAATCGTTATGCCGACGCGTTTTATACCGAGCTTGTAGCCGCGCTCGATTGACGCAGGCGGCATCTGCGCGCATTGTCCGCGCGGAATCAAAGAACGGGGAGGCTGAAAATGGAACGATATATACAGAGCAACAAAGAGGCGTGGTCGAAGCTTGCAAAGGATCATTTCAATGCGTTTCGAAAGGCGTTTCGGGAAGAGACACACGCGCTCAACGAGATCATCCGCAGGGAGATCGGCGATATTGCCGGGAAGGAAATCCTGCATCTGCAGTGCAACACCGGCGCGGGCAGCATCGCCCTATCCAACCTTGGTGCGCAGCGCGTGACCGGCGTGGACCTTGTGCCGGAGAATATCGAAGTGGCGCGGGAGCTGGCAAAGGAATTTGCAAAAGGCAAGGTGGAGTTTATCGTCAGCGATATCATGAAGCTGCACGAGACGCACAATAAACAGTATGATATGGTGTTTACTTCCGAAGGGGTGCTGGGCTGGCTTCCGGATCTGGACAGATGGGCCAAGACGATACGAGCCTGCCTGAAGGAGGACGGCTGTCTGTATGTGTTTGATTCCCATCCCGTGTTTCTCATGTTTGATGAGGGCAGGCTGAGCAAAGACGAATATGAGATCAGGTATCCGTACTTTGGCAGAGAACCCGACATGGAAGAGACGATGGGCGATTATGTGGAAGGCGGGCGGACGCATACGGGGGTCAGGGCGTATTTTTGGATGCATACGATCTCCGATATCATCAATGCACTCGTCCGCGCCGGGCTGCATATAGAGTTTTTCAATGAATTCCCGGAGCAGTTCTGGGACAGCGGAGATATGCAGCGCTGCGAGATGGAAGGGCTGTACCGCTATGCGCACAATGCGGACAAATATCCCATGTCCTTCAGTTTGAAAGCGACGGTATATCCCGGAAGGTAAATAGGGAAAAAGGATGAAACGGAAGATGAAGGAGATCAGGCTCGTCTGTGCACGGGCCGACGATGCACAGTGCATTCACGAGATGAAATACAGGGCGTTTTTACCGCTGTATGAAAAATACCGCGACGGAGAGACGAGTCCTGCGACGGAGAAGCTCGAAAAGGTGCAGAGGCAGCTCGCCGCTCAGGAGTCGGCGTATTTTCTGATCGAGGCGGACGGCGAGACGGTCGGCGCGATCCGCGTGGCGCGGGACGGCCTTGTAGACGGGCTGGAGACCTGCCGGGTCAGCCCGCTGTTTGTGCTGCCGGAGCATCAGGGAAAGGGCGTGGGGTTTGCAGCGATGCAGCGGGCGCTTGCGCTTTTTCCGCAGGCGCAGCGCTGGCGGCTCGCGACGATCAAGGAAGAAGCGGGCAACTGCCGCCTGTATGAAAAATGCGGCTTTGTGCGTACGGGAGAAAGGGAGGTCAATGAGCGCATGACGCTCGTGTTTTACGAGAAAAAGGGAACCGATATCGGCTGATATCGGTTCCCTTTTTGCTTTATTCGTTTGCGTCGGCCTCACCCGGGCGGCGCTGGCGGCGGTAGAGCTTGCGCTCGAGCGACCAGATGCGCTCGGTGAAGCCGCCCGGCGCGATGCCGGAGAGGGCCTGCGTCATCTCGAACATGCGCGCGTCGAGCAGATCGAGGATATGCAGCACCTCGGCCTCGGGGAACATGGGCGGCTTGGGGCTGCCGTATTCGGGCAGGTCGTGGTGCGAGAGCAGCATGTGCTGCAGCATCCAGATCAGCTCCGGGCGCGCGCCGACCTGCTCGCCCACGCGGCGCACGTCCGCCGCGCCCTGCACCAGATGGCCGATGAGCATGCCCTCGACCGTATAGTCGCTCACAACGCCCATTTCGTCGTAGTGCATCTCGTTGATCTTGCCGAGGTCGTGCAGGATCACGCCCGCGGCGATCAGATCCGCGTCGAGATGCTCGTAGACGGCGCACACGGCGTCGGCTGTTTTAAGCATGGTGCTGGTGTGGTGCAGGAGGCCGGAGCGCTCGGAATGGTGCAGGCGCATGGCCGCCGGTGCGTACAGGAGCTTCTGCTCCACCTCGTCCAGACGGATCGTCACGATGGCGCGCAGATCGTCCTCGGCGATGGCCTGCGCACGCGCGCGGACGGCGGCGTACATCTCCTCGGCGGGATAGGGCGCGCAGGGCACGAGCATGCTCATCTCGAAGGGGTCGCCGGGCTCGCTCGGGCGCATTTTATCCACGCGCAGCTGCGGCCTGTTGTTGTATTCCTGCATCATGCCGCGCACCTTCACCACGCTGCCGACGGCGGGCGCGGGGGTCGTCCCGTCCCACATTTTTGCATTTACTTCGCCGCTGCGATCGCAAAGGGTCATGTCGAGGTATTTCGAGCCGGTCTGCCCGGTGCGCTGTGAGGACGCGCGCACGAGCAGATAGCCCTCGAACATCTGGCCCTTGATCAGGCCGGTGAGGGGGGACTGCGTGTTTGCCATAGGGAGAACCTCCAAATCGTAACGCCGATGCTGGAAAGAGCGGCGGTTTCATAGTATAATATGCCGGACGGCAGGCGCGCAGGCCTCGCCGAAAGGGCAGATATATGTATTGTAGCGGTTTTTGGACGCTTTGACAAGGGCGAAACGGCGTGCGCCGCGAGAAAGGGGCTGGACAAGGATGGTCGAAACGATCCTTCTGGACTGCGGAGGCGTACTGGCAAGGCCGCAGACGGGGACATGGCTTTTTCCGAGGAATTTTCATCGGCTGATGGACGGACTGCTGGCGCAGGTGGATGCGAAGGAGCATGTGCGGGCGCGCGTCCGAGCGTCGGAGCTCCTGCACAGGGATCATCTTCTCTATACGGAGGACGTGGAATGCGATCAGCTGGAGGAATATTTCCGCAATTGCTACTGCCGCTTTCTCGGGCTGGATGTGCCGGAGGAGACGCTGCGGGAGCTCGCCCGGGCGCAGGTTTATGACAACGAACGGTTCGTGTTTTACGACGACGTGCTGCCTATGCTGCGCAAATGGAAGGGCAAATATAAGCTGGGCATGGTGAGCGATACGCATCCTTCGCTGCGGCGCATCATGCGCGATCACGGCTCGCTGCAGTATTTTGATGTAGCGGCGCTCTCGTGCGATCTGGGCGTGCTCAAGCCGGACGCGCGCATGTACGAAACGGCGCTGCGCGCGCTCGGAGCCGCGCCGGAAACGACGATCTTCGTGGACGATCTGGAGAAAAATCTCTTCGGCGCGCAGCGCCTCGGCATCCGGGGCGTGAAGATCGCGCGGGACGTCTACACGAACGCGCCGATATTGGCGGAAAACGAATGGAAAGGGGCCTTTGTCCGCTCTCTGGAGGAGCTGGACGGGCTGCTGGGCGAGCTGTGATGCGATATCCCGAAAAATGGCTGGAGAATATGAAAGAGCAATTCCCGCAGGAGTATGAACCGCTGCTGCGCGCGCTGGAGGAGCCCTCCTTCGCCGGTATGCGGATCAACCCGCTGCGGGCGAAGGCCGGGGCAGAGGCGGTCGCGCGCTATGCAGGCAGGCCCGTGGCGTGGTATCCGCAGTGGGGGCGCTATGTGCGTCAGGGGCGGCCCGGCGCGGATCTTGCGCATTTTGCGGGGGCGTATTACATGCAGGACCCCAGCGCGATGTCCGCAGTGGCGGCGCTCGCGCCTGCGCCGGGGGAGAGGATCCTGGATCTCTGCGCCGCGCCGGGCGGAAAGAGCGGGCAGATCGCCGCAGAGGTCGGACTTGGCGGAGTACTCGTGGCTAATGAGGTGGACAAAGAGCGCGCGCGGATGCTGGCGGGCAATCTGGAACGGCTGGGTATCGCAAATGCAGCCGTCGTGAGCGCGATGCCGGACGTGCTCGCGCAGAAGTGGCCGGGCCTGTTTGACGCGGTGCTGTGCGATGCGCCGTGCTCGGGCGAGGGCATGTTCCGGAGGGATCCCGCCGCCCGGGAGGAATGGGACGAGCGTTCCCCGGAGGGCTGCGCGGCGCGGCAGAGGCCTATTTTGGAGGCGGCCGCGGCGCTGTTAAGGCCGGGCGGCCGGCTGGTGTATTCCACATGCACGTTCAATGTGCACGAAAACGAGGAAAATGTGCGCTGGCTCCTGCAAATGCACCCGGAGCTGCAGCCCGCGCAGTTTTCGCTGCCCGGCGTGGGGGAGAGCGCAGAGGGCTGTCTGCGCCTCTGGCCGCACAGGATCGACGGGGAGGGGCATTTCGTGGCCGTGCTGCGCAAGGCCGAAGCGCCGGAGCGCGCTCCGCGCAAGGAAAGAGCCAAGGGCGGAAAAAAGCAGAGCGCGGAAGCTGCCGCCGCGCGGCAGGCACTCGAGGCGCTGCTGCGGGAGAACATTTGCGACTTTGGTCTGTTTAACGGATGGAGGCCGGAGCTGATCGAGGACAGGCTGATGCTCGTGCCGCAGGAAATGCCGGATACGAGCGGGATCTATTGCCTGCGGCGAGGTCTGCCCTGCTGCAAGGTCGGGCGCAGCCATGTATCGCCGGAGCATTCGCTTGCTATGGCGCTGCAGGCGGAGGAATGCGCGTGCGAATTGGATCTGAACGAAGAACAGACCGAAGTCTGGCTGCGCGGAGAGACTGTCTCCGCCGAGCCGAACGGAAAGGGAAAGTGGGTCTGGATGCATTGTAAAGGTTTGCCGCTTGGCTGGGGCAAGCACAGCGACGGGCAGATCAAGAACCATTTGCCCAAGGGGCTTTGGAGAAGATAACGGCGCAGCAAATAAAACAGAATGCGGTCTGTTTGTATGGTTGATGATGCGCTGTTTTTTGCAGAAATGATTTCTCCTCTGAAAAAGACCAAATTCGGTAGATGTTTGCGAACTGATCCGGGAATAAATATATTGTAATTGTATGTTTTTTTGCCGGGGCTCTTGCGGAAGAGGGATGTTCGCAGTATAATAACATTGTATCCGATATTTTGTCATATTTGTATCGAAACAGCGCTTGCTGTTTACGATAAATTTATAAAAAGGAGAAACGTCCATGAAAAAGCTCGTCTCGGTGCTCTCCCTTTGCCTGGCGCTTTGCCTGTGCCTCGGCTGTGTCTCCTTTGCAGATGTGAACTACATCTGCCCGACAAACGGACAGACTTACCCGATCAGCGAAGAGAAAATCGATGTGGAACTCTGGTATCCCATGGCAGGCTCCATGGCAGAACTTGCCGACTTTAATGAAGCCGAATTCTTCATCATGTATGAAGAACTGACCAACATGCATGTTGATTTCATCGTGCCTGCTTCCGGAACGGAAGGCGATTCCTTCCAGCTGCTCTTTGCTTCCGACGATATGCCGGACATGGCCTATCACGGCACCGGCCATGCCTACCGTGACGGCGAAGACGCCGCTATCGAAGACGGCTATTTCGTGAACATGGTCGACTATCTCGACATTGCTCCCAACTACAAGGTCTGGCTGGATACCTATCCGGAATTCAACAAGGCTGCCTATACCGACAGCGGCAGGATGTACGGCATGTGGGCCATTTGGCTCACCATGGGCGATCAGTTCATGGCCGATCAGGGCCTTGCCATCCGCAAGGATTTCCTGGACAAGGTGGACATGGATCTGCCTGTCACCTATGAAGATTGGTACAACATTCTGGTCGCCTTCCGCGACGAGCTGGGTATTGAAGCCCCGTTCTATACGTCCAAGTACGGTATCGATCCCACCGGCGAATTCATGGCCGGCTATGGCGTAGGCCCGTATTTCTATCAGGACAATGGCGAAGTGAAGTTCGGCCCGATGGAAGACGGCTACAGGGATTATCTGGAAATGCTGCACAAGTGGTGGGAAGAGGGCCTGCTGGACAAGAACTTTGCCACCCGCTCTTCCTCCGGCATCACCGCCGACAACGACATGCAGCTGAATGATAAAGTCGGTTCTCTGATCGATTACGGCACCCGTCTGGCCGGCACTTATGTCACCCGCGGCGCCGGCAACGAAGACTTCTTCCTCGTGGCCGTGCAGCAGCCCGTGCTCAAGGAAGGCGACGTCCCGGCCTATCGTCAGTACAGCGCCGGCAACGACCGCATGAACGGCAACGTTATGGTCTTCGACGCTGAAGGCGATCATATCGAAGAGTGCATCCGCTGGAACGACGGCTTCTACGCGGCTGACATCTACCTGCAGGCCAACTTCGGTCTGGACGAGCAGGAGGGCGTCGTCTGGTATGCCGACGAGGAAGACGGACACCGTATCGGCAACTATGCCTTCCGTTATTCCAACCCCAACGGCACTTCCAGCGCCATGGTCCTCGTAAAATACTGGACCAAGAACCCGCCGGTCCGCGTCGAATCTGCCCAGATCGAGCAGTGTCCGGAACCCGAAAAGCGCGAGTGCTATGAGATCTGGAGCAAGTATGAACCCACCCAGTGGATCTCCACCCGCGTGACCATGACTGTAGACGAGGGCGCCGAATTTGCCACTCTGTATACGGACATTGAGACCTATGTACAGGAATGCAACGTGAAGTTCATTATGGGCCAGATGGATCTTGCGGAGTATGACGCCTATCGCGCCCAGCTCGAGAGCATGAACATCGACCGCTGCATCGAACTTAAGCAGGCTGCGCTCGATCGCTACAACGCCCGCTAAGAGCAAACATGATGCCGCATGAGCGGCCTCGCGCCGGCTGAGCGGAGGAAGGAAAAGAGACGGCTTTCGCTTCTTTTCCTCCTCTGAAGCCGGACAGCCGCCGCATCCGGAGCAGCTCCAGATGCGGCGGCTATTCTATCACGGCTGCGGCCGAATCTCAGGAGGCTTTTATGCAAACGAAAACCTCTGCCCCTGTAAACATGCGGTCGACATCGGCTCTGCAAAAGCACATAAAAGCATTTAAAAGGGATATGCGCCTCAACTGGGCGGTCTATCTCATGGCTCTGCCGGTCATCGTCTATTTTATCATCTTTAACTACATTCCCATGGGCGGCGTGCTCATGGCATTTCAGAATTTTAAAATCCGCAAGGGCATTCTCAACAGCGATTGGGTGCTCTTTGAAAATTTCATCCGTTTCTTTAATTCTGTTCATTTCTGGCGCCTGGTGCGCAATACAGTGCTCATCAGCTTCTACGGTGTTGTATATTCCTTCCCGTTCCCGATCATCTTTGCCCTGTGTCTCAACGAAGTGCAGAATCGCGGGTTTAAGAAGGTCACGCAGACGATCAGCTATCTTCCGTATTTCATCTCCACGGTCGTGGTCGTGTCCATCCTGAACGATTTCTGCAAATCCAACGGCGTGCTCACGCAGATCGCGCGTTTTTTCGGTGATGATAAAGGCGCGCTGATCGCCCGGCCGGAATGGTTCCGAACATTGTACATCGGCTCGAACCTATGGCAGCATCTTGGCTATAACAGTATTATCTATATTTCGGCCTTGGCTGCCGTGGATCAGGAGCTGTATGAAGCGGCGTATATCGACGGCGCCGGCAGATGGAGGCAGACGATCCATGTGACGCTGCCCGGTATTTTGCCCACCATTGTCATTCTGCTGATCCTGCGTCTGGGTCAGATCATGAACGTAGGCTACGAAAAGACGATCCTGATGTACAGTCCTGCGACGTATGAAACGGCGGACATCATTTCCAGCTATCTCTATCGAGTGGGCATACAGGATTCGGATTATTCTTACTCCACCGCCATCAATCTGTTCAATTCCGTAATCAACTTCGGCATTCTTTATATCGCAAACCGCATCAGCCGCAGCGTGAGCGATATCAGCCTTTGGTAAGGAGGGGTGCATATGGCAAAGCGTACACAAGGGCAAAAACTGTTTTCTGCATTCAACACAGTCCATATGCTGATCCTTATCTTTATCTTTCTGATACCGGTATGGCATGTGCTGATGGGTTCGCTGAGCGACCCGCTCAGGCTTTCCGCCGCCTCCGGCTTGATTTTCTGGCCGTTGGGCGAAGCGACGCTGGGCGGCTATAAGCTTGTGTTGAAGAACCAGTCCATCGTCGTTTCGTATCTCAATACGCTCATCTATGTCACCGCCGCGACGACTCTCGGAACGGTGCTTACCGTGCTGGCGGCCTATGTCACCTCCAGAAAGGATGTGCGCTATAAAGGCCCCATCGTTCTTATGATCGCCTTTACGATGATTTTCAACGGCGGCTTGATCCCGACGTATATGGTCGTGCGAAATCTCAAAATGCTCGACACGCGCTGGGCGCTGATCATCCCGGGCGCCGTTTCCGCCTACAATATCATCATCATGCGTACATCGTTCGCCTCGATTCCGGACAGCCTCTGTGAGGCGGCGCTGATCGACGGAGCAGGGCATTTTCGTATCCTCACCCGCATTGTACTTCCCGTCTCCAAGGCCATTTTAGCGGTAATCGTGCTCTTTTATGGCATTCAGCATTGGAATGCATGGTTCAATGCGGCGATTTACCTGCAGGACAGGAAACTCTTCCCGCTGCAGTTGACGCTGCGTGAGATCGTGCTGCTTTCCACAGAGCAATCTATCATTGCCGATACAGACGGTGCGGATGTGGAAATCTATCGTCCGCTGATCAAATATTGCACCATCATGGTCTCTATCATCCCGATGATGCTCGTATACCCCTTTGTACAGAAATATTTTGTCACCGGCGTTATGATCGGCTCGATCAAGGGATAAAACTGCTATTGTACTTTGATAAAGGAATGCAAAAAAGCTCCCCTTCCGCAGTGTTTTTCGGAAGGGGAGCTTTTTTTAGCCGAGCTCTTCTATGATCGCGGCAATGGCATGCTCTGTGTTCGAAACGGTCAGGCGATCCGCTGCGGCTTTGACGGAGTCCGTCGCATTGGCGACAGCATAGCCGATATCTGCCATGCGCAGCAAAGAGATGTCGTTTTCGTAATCGCCAACGCCGACGATCTTGAGATTGTCCAAGCCGATGTAGGAGCGCATGAAGTCAAGGCATTCGCCTTTTCCCGTATTCTTTGCATGCAGCTCGATCCCCTCCGGCCAGCTGCGGTCAAAAGCATAGCGATCTCCGTAAAGGCGCTGACATTCGCCGAGTACGAACGGTGTGACAGCGGCGCTTTGCACAAAGAGGATCTTGTACCACGGACGGGGAATGGAGGCGAAGAGTTCACGGAGGGAACCGACCTCGCTGCGCAGGAGGAACTTGCCCTCGCGATCTGCGCCGTAAATACTTATGCGTTCGGCGGGCAGCCGTTCCCATAAATCGCACGCCGCATCGACTACGTCGTCGCCCAGCGGAAATTCTGCCAGGATGCGCATGTCGTCCGGAGCGTTGATCATCGTTCCGTTGATGGAGATCAACGGCGCATTCGGGATAAACATATCTCTTTTGGTCCAGAGGAAATCCGGAGAGCGCCCGGAGGCTATGGTGAACAGACCGCCGTTTTCCTGAAAATACCGCACAGCCTTTGCGTCTTCCGGGGCGATTTCTCCGTAATGGGAGAAGGTGCCGTCGTAATCGGTGCAGATCAGAATGCCTTCGTATTTTTTCATGGGATCCTCCTTCCTGTTATCAATCGACGCGCGCGAAGATCTCCGCCGCCGTGCGCACGGCCTGCTCGGCCGTCATGGCGGCAAAGGCGGAGCGGGCGGGCTCGAAGGGCTCGATCATGTACAGGGCGTCTCCGGCGGCGGGGCGCAGGGCCTGCAACACCGCGCGCGCATCGATCACGCCGCTCTCCATAGGCAGCCGCCGCTGCATGTCCTTCTGCTCGCTGTAGGGAACGCCCGGCACGGCGTCGTTGAGATGCACAGCCACGAGCCTGTCCGCATGCGCGCGCATGAGCATCAGATCGTCGAGGCAGCCGTTGCCGGAGCAGTACCAGTGAAAGGTATCGAAGGCAACGCCTGCGATGCCGCCTGCGGCGTCTGCGATGGCCAGCACTCCGGCGAGGGAATGCACGAATTCGTGCTTCTGCCAGGTGCGCAGCTCGTGCGGGCCGAGGAATTCCAGCCCGTAGCGCACGCCGTGGTCGCGCAGCAGAGCGCTCACCTCGCGCACCCTGCGCACATGCCATTCAAAGTTTTCCGCATAGGAGCGCGGCCCGGAGGACCAGACGTGGTTGTAGGCGTGGCGCACGCCCAGCGTCTGCGCGACCCGGGCGCGGCGCGCGAGGGCCTGCAGCGCTTTCTCATAGGCCGCCTCGTCCACGTCCCAGTGGTAAAAATCTGCGGTCATGGGCATCAGGCCCCATTGCAGGCCGTTGTCCTCCATGATCATCCGCGCTTCTTTGGCGTTTTGTTCGTTTTCGAAAATTTCTGCGGGCGCGCTGATCGCCTCGATGCCGCAGCGGGCGGCGAGCGGCGCGAGCTCTTTCAGGGAAAAACGGGAGAGATTGAGCATGGATGCATCGAGAGTACGGATCATGTCTTTTTCTCCTTTCGCATGCGCGCGGCCCGCGCGGGGCAGAGCCGCCTGAGCACAGTATAACAGAGCGCACCGGCCAAGAAAAGCGTGCGGAGCAAAAAGATGCGCGCTTTTTTGCAAAAAGCGGAATTGTCAAACGAACGCGCAGACGGTATAATGTCTGCGTGCAGGCGCAAAAAGCAGGAAAGACAAAAAACGAACAAAGGAGAGGGAGGAGAGAGGACTTCTCGGGCGCGCCGCACAGGGCCATGATACGGGTATCTTTTGCATCGGAGAGATAAAATACGAAAATTCCGAAAGGCGGATGCGAATGAAACTGGCCGAACGCTTAAAAAACAACCCTCTCTACGGCCTCTATGACGAGGCCCGGCTGCCCGCGAAGATCCGCCGCAGCCTGAATCTGATCATCCTTGGCAATATCATGGGCAGCGCGCACGGCATCATCTGCGGCGGCGGCACCACGGCCATGATCGGCCTTGCGACCGAGCTGGGCGCGACCGACATGATCTTCGGCGTGCTCTCGGCGATCCCGCAGATCGCCGGACTTCTGCAGCTGCCGTTTTCCGTGCTGGTCAACCGGACGCATAAAAGAAAAAAGTATATGATGACCTACGGCGTGTTTTCGCGCGCGCTGTGGCTGCTCTTTGGTCTGATCCCCTATATGATGCCGATGGCCCCCGCTGCGCTGCAGCTTTGGACCATCATCTTCCTCATCGGCATTTCCTCGTGCTGCGGCGCGGTGATCAACGTGTGCTGGTTCCCGTGGTTTTCCGATCTGACGCCCATGCGCATCCGCGGCAGGCTGCTGTCCATCCGCGAGTCGATCCTCGCGGCGTGCAACGTGCTCATCGGCCTCGTGGTCGCCGCGGCGCTGGACAGGCTGCCCCCGGAGACGCGCTATGTGGTCATCTTTCTCATCGGCGGCGCGGCCGGCATCATAGACATGTGCTGCTTTGGCCTGTGCGAGGACGTCTACACCGCCCCGCCGCAGAGGCAGAGCCTCTTTAAGGCCTTCGGCGAGGTGCTCAAAAACAAGCCCTTCATGCGGCTGACGATCATGTGGGCGGCATGGAGCTTCACGGCGAACCTTTCGGGCGTCTATCTCAACCCCTATTCCATGAACGAGATGGGCCTGAGCTTCATGCAGATCATGATCTTCTCCACGATCGCCTCGGCCATCGTGGCCATCTTCGTCATGCCGCGCTGGGGTTCGATGATCGACCGCTTCGGCTGCCGCAACGTGATGCTCATCTCCTGCGTCGTCGCGGCGACGACTCCGCTGTTTTATCTGCTCTCCTCGCCGGGCAATATCTGGCCGACGCTTCTGCACAACACCGTCGGCGCGATGTTCTGGTGCGGCGCGAACCTGACCTGCAGCAACATGCAG
>JAUMYC010000058.1 GCA_030528845.1 Eubacteriales bacterium | reverse complement strand
ATGGCCAAGGACATCCGCGTGGTGCTGATCAAGCTGGCCGATCGCCTGCACAACATGCGCACTCTCAAGTATCAAAACCCGGCGCGGCAGGTCCCCATTGCGCGGGAAACGCTGGATATCTATGCCCCGCTGGCGCACAGACTGGGCATGTCCTCCATCAAATGGGAGATGGAGGATCTTGCGCTGCGTTATATCGACCCGAACCGCTATTATGAGCTGGTCGAGCTGGTGGGCATGAAGCGCACCGAGCGCGAAAAGTCCATCCAGTGGGTGATCGACAAGATCCGCGAAAAGCTGGCCGAACAGAATATCGAAGCGGATATCGACGGCCGTCCGAAGCATTTTTATTCGATCTATCGCAAGATGTATCAGCAAAACAAGGCCTTCGACGAGATCTACGATCTGATCGCCGTGCGCCTTGTGGTGGAGACCAAACAGGATTGCTATGCGGCGCTGGGCGTCGTGCACACCATGTGGACGCAGGTGCCCGGCCGGTTCAAGGATTATATCTCCATGCCCAAGCCGAATATGTACCAATCGCTGCATACCACGCTCGTGGGCAAAAACGGCCTGACCTTCGAGGTGCAGATCCGCACGAGGGAGATGCACCGCATGGCCGAGTTCGGCATCGCGGCGCATTGGCGCTATAAGGAAGGCAAGCAGACCGACGAGTTGGACACGAAGCTCTACTGGCTGCGGCAGATCCTGGACTGGCAGAACGAAATGCGCGACCCGAACGAATTTATGGACGCGCTCAAGGTCGATCTGTTTCAGGACGAAGTGTTCGTCTTCACGCCCAAGGGCGACGTCATCAGCCTGCCCAAGGGCGCGACGCCGCTGGATTTCGCCTTCCGTATCCACACGGCCATCGGCTCCAAATGCGTGGGCGCGAAGATCAACGGGCGCATCGTGCCGCTGGGCGCGGAGCTGGAGACCGGCGATTTCGTCGAGGTGATGACTTCCTCCTCGGCCAAGGGCCCCACCAGAGACTGGCTGCACATGGTGCACACCAGCGAGGCGCGCACGAAGATCCGCTCCATCCTGAAAAAGGAATATAAAGACGACAACCTCGCGCGCGGCAAGGAGATGCTCGAGAGGGAAGCAAAGAGGCTGGGCTATCAGCTCCCGCAGCTGACCAAGAACGATATCCTCGAGGGCGTCTATAAGCGCTACACTCTCTCTTCTCTGGAAGATCTCTACGTCACGGTCGGCTTTGGCGGCCTTTCGACCACGCAGGTGCTCAACCGCATGATCGAGGAATACCGCAAGATCAACAAATTGGACGCGCCGGAGCCCGTGCTGCGCATCGACAAGCCGCAGGAAACGCAGAAAAAAGCCCCCAAGGGCAACCACGGCGTGATCGTCGAGGGCGACCCGGGCATGCTCGTGCGCTTTGCAAAATGCTGCAACCCCCTGCCGGGAGACGATATCCTCGGCTATATCACGCGCGGCCGCGGCGTGAGCGTGCATCGGGCGGACTGCACCAACATGCGCGTCTCCGCCGAAGAGGGCGTGCGCATGATCCAGGTGGCATGGGAAGGCAATATTCAGGCGGCATACGACGCCGATATCTCCATCCGCTGCTACGACCGCCCCGGCCTTCTGGCCGACATTTCGCATCTGTTCTATAATCTGGAGGTGCCCATCGTGGCCATCTCCGCGCGTTCGGACAAGACCGACACCGTGGGCATCAACCTCACGCTCAACGTCAAAAACGCACAGCAGCTCGAAAGCATCATCCGTCAGCTGCGCAAGCGCTCCGACGTGATCGAGGTCTTCCGCCCGAGCACCTGAGTATTTTTGTAAAATCATAGGAGGAATCCATGCGCTGCGTTGTACAGAGGGTGACCCGCGCCTCCGTCACCTCCGAGGGAGAGCTGACCGGCGCCATCGACAAGGGCTTTGTGTGCCTTGTCGGCGCGGAAGCGGGCGACGGCGAGGCGGATATCAAATATATCGCGGAGAAGATCGCCGGCCTGCGCGTTTTTGAAGATGAAAACGAAAAGATGAACCTGAGCGTGACGGACGTGGGCGGCAAGGTGCTGCTGGTGAGCCAGTTCACCTTGCTCGGCGACGCGCGCCACGGCAGGCGGCCCAGCTTCTCCAACGCGGAACGGCCCGAAAAGGCCGAGCCGATGCTGGAGATCATGGCGGATATGCTGCGCGGAAAGGGGATCGGGGTCGAGACGGGGCGCTTCCAGACGCATATGGAAGTCGCGCTGGTCAACGACGGCCCGGTGACCATCCTGCTCGACAGCAGAAAGGTGTTCTGAAGAATATGAATACATTGCATGTGGAAACGATCGTCTGCGGCGCGTATCAGGCCAATTGCTGGCTCGTCTGGCGCGAAGACAGAGACGATTGTCTGCTCATCGACTGTGGGGACGACCCCATGCGCTGCCTCGAAGCGGTGCGCAAAAGCGGCCGGACGCTGACGGATATCGCCCTCACGCATGGCCATTTTGACCATGTGATCGGCGCGTATCACGTCAAGAGCCTCACCGGGGCGCGCATCGCCATCCATTCCAAGGACGCGCCCATGCTCGCCGACGCGGACAGGGCGCTGTGTACCGAGCAGTTCGGCAAGGATCATTTCGTGCCCTGCCGGCCGGACGTGCTGCTGGACGAGCTGCCCGGCGGCGTCTACGCCCCCTGCGGCATTCCGTTCCGGGTGCTGCATACGCCCGGCCACACGCCCGGCGGCGTGTGCCTGTATCTGCCGGAGCAGAACCTGCTCTTTTCCGGCGATACGATCTTCTCCTTCGGCTTTGGCAGGACGGATTTTGAGGGCGGCAGCATAGAAGAGCTCACCGCCTCTCTGCGCACGCTCTTTGCGCTGCCGGGGGAGACGGTCATCCTGCCCGGCCACGGCGAGAACGGCGCGATGCAGACCTATCACGCAAGAATGCGGCGGAGTGAACGATGAAAACAGTACGTCTGACGACAAATACCCCTTCGTTTCATAACGATCTGGCCGACGTCGTGCGCCTGATCCTGGGCGCATGCGAGGTGCGCGAGGACGCGGGCGAGATCGTGATCGAGCATATCCACGCCGAGGAAAACGGCATGCTCGTCGAAAAATGCACCTACAAAAACGCCCCCGAAGCCGAGGGCGTTCTTTCCGCGCTGTGTACGCGCGAGGGCAGCGCGCTCGTGCGCGAGTATACCGCGCCGGCGGGCGAGGGCGGCCCCCTCGCGCAAAAGCGTGCTGTCAAGCGTGCGGCGAAGACCTGCCTGTTTGAACTGCTTGGCGCGCTGCAGCGCGAACTGCCGCCGTGGGGCTCGCTCACGGGCATCCGGCCCACGCGCCTGTTTTACGAGGCGATGGAAAACGGGCTGAGCAAGGAGCAGGCGCGCCGTTCCCTTTCGGAGCGGTTCTACGTTTCGCCGAGCCGCGCCGAGCTGCTCCATGAGATCATCGAAATGCAGCAGGGGCTCATCGGCCGAGCAGAGGGCGAGTTCGACCTCTACGCCGGCATCCCCTTCTGCACGACCCGCTGCTCCTATTGTTCCTTTGCGGCGGGCGAGCTGGGCAATGGCAAGCGAGTCGAGCCGTATGTGCAGGCGCTCATCCGGGAAATGGAGCTGTGCGCGCATCTGGTCGGTGAAAAGGGGCTGCGGCTGCGCGCGGGGTATATCGGCGGGGGCACGCCCACGGCCATCTCGGCAGAGCAGCTGCGGCGCATTCTGCAGGCCGCAAAGCGGCTCTATCCCGGCGCGAGGGAATGGACGGTCGAGGCCGGGCGGCCCGACACCATCGACCGCGAAAAGCTGCAGATGCTGCGCGAGGAGGGCGTGGGGCGCATCTGCGTCAACCCGCAGACCTTCCACGACGAAACGCTCGTGCGCATCGGGCGCGCGCACACCGCGCAGCAGACCGTAGAAGCCTTCGCGCTGGCGAGGGAGATGGGCTTTGACCATATCAATATGGACTTCATCGCAGCGCTTCCGGGCGAAACGCAGGAGGATTTCGTCGCGTCCATCCGCAGGGCCATCGCGCTCGACCCGGAGAGCATCACGGTGCATGCGCTCGCGCTCAAGCATTCCTCCAAGCTCAACGAGCAGAAATATGTGCAGACCGGCGCCGAGGAGGCGCAGCGCATGGTGGAGGAGGCGCGTGCGCTGCTCGAGCAGGCGGGCTACAGGCCGTACTACCTCTACCGCCAGAAGTACATGGCCGGAAATCTGGAGAATGTGGGCTACGCCAAGCCCGGCTGCGCCTGCCTGTATAACATCGACAACATGGAAGAGACCGCGCCTGTGCTGGCCTTCGGCGCAGGCTCGATCAGCAAATGGCTCTTCCCGGGCCGGGACGACGGCGGGCGAGACGAGCGCATCGAGCGCGCGCCCAACGTGCGCAATATCGACGCGTACATCGAGCGCGTGGACGAAATGGCCCGCAGGAAGATCGAACTGATCTGCCAATAAAAACTATCAATAAAAAAACCCCCTGCCTCCGCGAAGGAGGCAGGGGGTTTTTCTTCAGGTTCGGATCAGTCCGCAGAGATCATGGATTCGAGCAGGCTGTCGATGAACGGGATCTCCTCGGCGAGAGTGAGAATGCCGTTGGCGATGCCGTTGGTCATGTCTTCGGTCAGAGCCTCGATGGTCTCCTCGTCGAGAGTCAGCACGTCGATGAATTCGATGGCGGACTTGTCAAAGCCGAGGGAGCCTTCGGTATCGGTGCCAAAGGCGACATCGATGTTCGCGGAGGCCAGCACGTTCTCCTGAGCATCCGTGATGATGCCCCAGATAGAGCCGTTTTCGATGGAGCCTTCCGGCACGCCTTCATAGCCGAAGTCGACGTAGAATTCGCCCAGCACGTCCACGTAGCAGTCCACGCCGTGGAAGCCGTCATACTCGAAGAAGTCCGCACCGTAGCTGAGGGTCTCGCCTTCTGCATAGAGGACGTAGTCGATCAGGAAGTGCATGAAGCCGTCCTCATCCAGGTAGGGGAAGGACATCACGTCGTAGGACATGATCAGGACGGGTTCTTCCTCGGTGTTGTCAAAGGCGTTGATGGTGTAATAGAACTCCTTCATGCCTTCGATCTCTTCAGAATTGAGGACATAGACGTCAACGGTGACGTACTCATCTTCGGTGGGATCGAAGCGGACGGAAGCGTAGGTGCCTTCGTCGTCATAGGAGCAGTTCACGCCCAGATAGACTTCGTCGTAGACCGGGAGGCCTTCCTCGTCAAAGCCGTTGAGGAAGTACAGGTTGTTGTCGAACATCAGGTAGTTGTCGGATTCTACCAGAACGACGATGCCGTCCATGTAGAAGCCCAGCTCGATCATGATCATCTCGAGCGCGTCGCCCAGAGTGATCTGCTCTTCTTCGGTCACGCCGGCTTCCGCCAGAGCAGCATCGAAGATGGAGGCGATGATCACGTTGTCCGCCAGCAGATCGCCGAAGGCATGCATGAGGCTGCCGAAGGCTTCGCCGGGGATGAGGTAGTTGATGCTGGCGATGGCGACGGAAGTGCCGTCTTCGAGTTCAGTGACGCCCTCATCCGGCTCGCTCAGCTCGATGGAAGCGATGAAGGATTCGACGGCGACGCCGAAGGTCTCGATCGCTTCATCGCTGAAGCCGAAGACAGCTTCGAGGTCGAATTCACCCTCTTCGACGAGGGCATCCAGTTCGCCAAGGTCGAGCTCGGCCAGAATGGCCTCGAGCTGATCCAGCACGAGCAGGACGATCTCTTCGATGGAAGCGAAGCTGAGCTCAACGCCCTTGGTCATGCCGCACAGGGTGGCATAGAGGCCTTCGGCGTCCGCGCCCAGATGCGCGCCGACGGCGTCCTTGCCGTTGGCCAGCAGGCCGGCGAACAGGTTCAGAGCGTCTTCGGTGCTCTCGACGGCGACCTTGAACTCAAGGCCGGTCAGGTCGATAGAGAGGAGGTCTTCGCCTTCATAGACGGAAAAGACAGGGTTGGCGATGCTGACAAACTGCACACCGTCGTTCGCGCTCTCGGCGCCGGCAAGGACGGGGGTGAGCATCATCATGACGCTCAGAAGCAGAGTGAAAAGCTTCTTCATCAAAAATCAGTCCCCTTCTTATATATTCTACAGTCTTTCGTGCGACTGCGACACACAGGCTATTGTATACCCCGTGATCGATCAAGTCAATATATTTTGACGGATCTGCAGAAATTATTACTGATAAAATAGTAATATGGATGCGCGCCGCGTCAGGCTTCGACGGCGGGGAACTGCGCGATGCGCAGGCCCGTGTCGCCGTAGGGCACCAGCTCGATCGTCGTGCGGCTCTGCAGGTCGACCTGCGCCGAGACGGGCGGCGGAGCGGCGCTCGCGCCCTCCATCTGCCAGTCCGGAACGAGCGCGGCCGTGCAATAGAGCTTCACGGCGCTCTCGCCCGTGCCGAAGGAGGAGGCGTGCTCCGGCGCGAAGACGGCCTTCATCGGCTCCTGCGTGAACAGGGCCCAGTTCCATTTGTCCTGCGTGGTCACCTGCCAGTCCGGCGCGAAGGGATGCTCCCTGACGATCTGCCAGTCCTCCTTCGGGCGGAAGGCCATCAGCAGCGGGCCGAGCTCCACGGCGGCGGAATGATGATACCAATAGGACAGGCGCGGCTGCATGGGCAGCTCCAGGCGCACGCTGTCGCCCGCGTTCCATTTGCGGCGCAGGCAGGCCGTCTCGCCGGAGTTCACGCTCATGATCTCGCCGTCGGGCAGGTGGATGAGCGCGTCCTTCGCCCAGGAGGGGATGCGCAGATAGACCGGGAACTCCGCAGGGGCTTTGGGCGTGATCTCGATGCGCACGGTCTGCTCAAACGGATAGGCCGTTTCGACCTTCAGGCGCACCGGCTGCCCGCCCGCGCGGAAGCGTACCGTGCAGGGGGAATAGGACACGGCGGCCAGCCCGTCGTCCGCCGTGGCATACCACAGCGAGGCGCAGAACTTGGGCCATGCCTGATGCATGTTGGCCGTGCAGCAGCCGAAGTTCGGCTCGAGCCCGTAGAGGTTGGAGGTGGAGTCGTTGTTGTACCAGGCGCGCTCCTCGTCCGTCACGCGCACCTGATTGGCCTGCTGCAGATACTGATGCCCCTTCATGTCGGCGGTCATCGTGGCCGGCAGCGCGTTGAAGGCCAGCTTCTCGAGCATGTCCGGCAGGTTCTGGTCAAACTCGCCCAGACCGATGAGCGTTTCCATGGAGAACATGGCCTCGGCCACCGCGCACAGCTCCGTGCCCTGGCTGGGGCTGTCGCCGTTGATGTGCTCGTCGCCGGTGAACATGCCGTAGGCCACGCCGTGATACTTCATCAGCTTCTGCCAGCCGGTGCGGAAGGCGTTGTGCTCCTTGTAGCCGCTCTTGAACATGCTGATGACGCCGGGCGCCTTGAGCGCCATGGCAAGGTTTACAACGTGCGTGAGGTGATACTGCGTGCTGTAGTAGGGGCGCTCGGTGCCGCGCAGAGGGGATTCCTCGCCCGCGCGGCCGTTCTTGAGTCTCTCCCATGTGAAGGCGCGGCTCATGGCGCGGATATGCGGGAAGGAGTGCAGGTGGTTGGTCCAGTCCAGACACTGCTCCCTGAGCTTTTTGCACAGCTCCAGCAGGTATTTCTGGCCCGTCAGGTTGTACAGCCATTCCGCCGCGAGCATGTTCTCCTGCGCGCGGGCCACGGCCCAGTCCACCAGCGGCTCGTCCTCGATGTTGCGGTATTCAAACTTGAGGTACTTGTCCATGAAGGTGAGGGCGCGCTTGTCGCCGGTGGCGGTGAAATACTGCATCATCACCTTCAGCACGATCATGTTCGGCCAATAGTCGCGGTTGTTCTCCGGGCCGAACCAGCCGTCCTCGCGCTGGCTGATGAAGATCCACTCGATATAGCGCATGCAGCGCTGCTTGAGCGGCTCGTCGTCCAGCGTCCATGCCAGCGGCACGAGGCCGTCGAGGTAATAGGGCGCGCGTTCCCAGCCGTCGCCTTTTCCGCCCAGCCAGGCGCACTCGTCGCCCACGTCCTTCCAGAACTCGTACAGATGGCCGGTCAGGCCGTCGGCCGCGGCCTGCAGCTGCTGCGCGAGCCAGCCTTCGGGCTTGATCGCGCCCAGCGGCAGCGGTGCGAGCTGGTTGGGCGGCAGGGGAGCTCTGTTGAAAATCGCCTTTCCGATCATGCGCGTTTTCCTCCGTTTCGAGAAGCAAGATTTTGACAGGTGAATATCATAAATTCGCATGCGATCCGTCCGTTGAACAGGCGCGTGCGCTTGTCGGCCTTTCTGCCGAAGGCTTCTTCAAAGCCCTTTTCGCTCGAGAGCGCGCAGACCGTCCAGCCCGGGTTGTTGTACCAGATCTTTCCGAGCAGCTCGGCGGCCCGGAGCGCCATCTGCCTGTCGCCGAGGCGTTCGCCGTAGGGCGGGTTGGTCACGATCACGCCCTTTTCGCAGGGCAGGACGAGGTCCTTCGCGTCGAAGCGGTTCAGGCGCACCTTGCCGGCCAAGTCGGCCTGCACAAGATGCCGCTTGGCCAGATTCAGCGGCTCCTGGTCGATGTCGCTCGCGCACACGACGGGCGCTTCGGCGGCGCCCTCCAGCGCAAAGGCGGCGGCCTGCGCGCGGATGCGTTCGATCTCGTCCGTGCGCAAGAGCCCCCATTGCTCCATCGCAAAGGAGCGCTGCATGCCCGGCGCGCGTCCGTAGGCCATCAGCGCGGCCTCCACGGCGATCGTGCCCGTGCCGCACATCGGGTCGCAAAAGGCGATGCCCGGGTGCCATGGGCTGATGGACAAGAGCGCCGCCGCAAGCGTCTCGCGCAGGGGCGCTTCGCCGTTCCATGTGCGGTAGCCGCGCCGGTTGAGTGCCTCGCCGGAGGAATCCAGCGAGATGATCGCCTCGTCGCGGCGAATGGCGACGTCTACCTGAAAGACGGAGCCCGTCTCGGGCATCCAGTCGCAGCGATAGGCCTTGGAAAGCCTTGCGGCCATGGCTTTTTTGACGATGGCCTGACAGTCGCTCGGGCTCATGATCTGCGAGCGGGAGCACTGCGCGCGCACGGGAAAGCGCGCGTCTCTGGGCAGCCATTTTTCCCACGGAATGCGCCCGGCCAGCTGAAAGAGGTCTTCAAACGTCTTCGCCTCGCCCCGCGCGCAGACCATCAGCACGCGGTCCGCCGTGCGCAGCAGGAGGTTCGCCCTCAGTCCGTCGCTCATCTCGCCCGTGAAGCGCACCCCGCCGATGTCCTGCGGCGTCGCCTCCAGGCCCATTTTGCGCAGTTCCCTGTAGGCCGGCCCCTCCAGACCAAAGGCCGTGCTTGCGATCCATTCCATAATTGGCCCCATCCCTCCGTGCGGTTCAAATTCGTTTCATTATATGGCCTGCGGGGGCTCTCTGTCGAGCAATGATAGGTTAATATGTGCGCAAAGCCGTAAATATTGTGCGCAGGGAGCGGCGGAAGAGACAAAAACAGACCAAAGTCTTACTTTGATGCAAAAAACCGACCAAAGTATAAAAAAACAGGAGACCGGCGTGCGGCCTCCTGTAAAAAAAGAATCCGGTCTGTTCAACGGTACTTTGCGAAGTATTCCTCGTCGGTCAGGCCGTAGAGGATCTCGTCGTGGTATGCTCCGCCCGCGTAGATCACCTTGCGCCTGCGCCCCTCCTGCGTCAGGCCGATGCGGCGGCACATGGCGTTGGAGGCCTCGTTGTAGGAATACACGCTCGCGTTGAATTTCACGCAGCGCATCTCCTCAAAATAATAGCGCCAGATCACGCGCAGAGCATCGGCGGCATAGCCGCGGCGCTGAAAGGCGGGCAGGATGCACATGCCGCATGCGAACACGCCCGCGCGGCTGTCCTCGAGCGAGGGCGTCGCAAGGCCGACGGCCTGCCCGTCCTCGTTTTCGATCACGAGAAAGGGCGCGGGCTCGTTGTTGCCCTTGGCGGCCTGTTCGGCGGCGAAGGCATCGCAGGACGCGCGCGAGGCGGGCAGGCGGATCTCCGCTTCGTTGCGCTGCACTTCTTCCGCGTGCAGGATCTCATAAAAAAGACCGCCGTCGGTTTCTTCCATGGCGCGCAGACGCACCTTTTTTCCCTGCCAATAGTCCAAGGCTTTCACTCTCCTTTTGCTTCAGCCGAACGCCGGCTCCTTTGCGACGCTGCGCATCAGCTCGGCGCAGGCGCTGAGCTGTTCGCGCGTGCCCTCGCACAGGAAATACGCCGCGCCCTCCGCGCCGAGGATGCCTCCCGCCGCGGCGACGCGCGCGCGGCAGCCGGTCAGCTCGGCGATGGCATCAAGCTCGGTGTAGGCCTTGCCGGGGGCGGGATAGAGGCGCGGGCCGGCTCCGTCCGGGGCGTTGACGGCCTCGGCCAGCGCGGCGATGGGCTCGCTCACGCGCTTTTCCACGCCCGTGGGCAGGATCAGCAGTGCGCGCCGGCCGATCACCGCCTGCGTGCACGCGCCGATGGTGCCGGTGTTTTCGCTGCCGATGAGCACGCCCGCACCGCCTGTGGGCAGATGCACGGCGTTCGCGCCCTTGAGGATCACGTCGCCCGCGCCGAGCTCCGGCGCGATGGCGAAAATATCGCGCGAGGCGTCCACGCCGTCTTTGGTGACGACGCAGTCGCGCACCTGCGCCGGCACGGGCAGCGCTTTGCCGGGCGGGGTGGTCGTGCCGCGCCGGAAGTCCTGCGGATCAAATCCGCCGCAGAGCTCCTGCATGACATAGGCGTTGGTGGTGCAGGCGAGGACGACGAGCTTGTGGTTGGCGATAGCGTTTTTGATGACGGGATTTTGCACGAGTCCCTTTGCGATGAGCCGCTTTCCCGCGGCGACGGTCAATACGAACATTTGCGACGGCATGGGCAGTCCTCCTTTGGTTTGCGTTTTGTTTTTTTTAGAAAAGAGCCTCCTTTTGCGGAAAAAGGAGGCCCGGAAGGCGAGGGGCTCAGCCCTCGATCTTTTCGCGGAACCGGCGGCCGATGGCGGCGAGCAGCTTGAGCAGCTCCGGCGCGAGGCCTTCGGCGCGGGTGGCGATGGCGTTGAAGGTCTCAAAGCTGAGCGTGCCCTGATAGCCGACGTCCTTGAGCCCGGTGCAGACGGCGTCCCAATCGATGATGCCCTCGTAGGGGAAGAGGTGCTGGTCGTTCTGGCCGTCGTTGTCGTGCAGGTGCAGCGTGGTGATGCGCCTGCCCATGGTGTTGATGACCTTGCGCTGGTCGCGGTGCAGCAGCGCGGCGTGGCCCACGTCCAGACAGAAGCCGAACAGCTCCTCGCCGGCGAGCTCGTTCATATGATCCACAAAGGCCGCGGCGAATTCGAAATCGGACATGACGGCCTCGATGATATGGCGCTTATAGGAGGAGAACATGTTCTCCGTGCACACGCGCACGCCCGTCTCACGGATGGCGGGGATGAGCGCGGCGTAAAACTCTTCGTTCAGACGCCATTCCTCCTCGGGAGAGAGGCGCTCGGAATAGCTGTTGAAGTTCGGATGCACGATCAGCCAGGGGCACTGCACCTCGCCCAGCAGCATCATGGTCTTTTTGATGGCGTGCAGGAGGAATTCGTTGGTCTTCTGCGCGCCGTGGACGTAGGTGGGGAAGGGGGCATGCGCCTGCCCGAAGCCCACGCCGTGCGCCTTGGCCGCCTGCGCATAGGGGCGCATGGCCTCGCGCATCTGCGCGTCGGTCTGGGTGAAAAAGCCCTCCAGCTTGCCCGCGCGGATGGAGCCGCCGGGGAGAGTGTGGTCGATATTGAAGTCTACGCAGTCAAAGCCTGCGTCCGCGATCATGCCGAAGCCTGCGTCGATGCCGTAGATGTCCAGCACGGGCGCGGTCTGTACGCTCAGTTTCATCATAGCCCTGCTCGTTCCTTTCCGGTGTAAAAATTCCATGTTCGACCCTGCTCAGTATACCCTTTTTCCGCCAAAAAGGAAACCCCTTTGCGCGCGCGGGAGTGATTGAAGTTCGCGCAGATCTGTGGTATGATAAATTGAATGATTATTGGTAAGTCTGGCCGCGGCCGGCTTTTTCAGCAAGAGAGGAGTATTCATATGCCAGCATATGAAAGCAAGATCCATAACGAGGCGACGGATATGCTCGTCAAGGCGCTTCTGTCGCTCGAATCGGAAGAGGAGTGCTATCGTTTTCTGGAGGATATCTGCACATACAAGGAGCTGCTCGACCTGGCGCAGAGGCTGCAGGTGGCGGGCATGCTGCGCCGCAAGGTGACGTATAACGATATCGTGCGCGAGACGGGCATGTCCACCGCCACGATCAGCCGCGTCAACAAATGCCTCATATACGGCGAGGGCGGATACAAG
>JAUMYC010000268.1 GCA_030528845.1 Eubacteriales bacterium | reverse complement strand
GCCGCTCCGGCTCCGGCCGCTGCCCCCGCTCCGGCTGCCGCTCCTGTGGCTGCCGCCGCCGGCGAAGTCGTTCCCGCTCCGCTGCCGGGTACTGTCGTGGGCGTGAAGGTCGCCGCCGGCCAGGCCGTCAAGAAGGGCGACGTGCTGGTTCTGATCGAAGCGATGAAGATGGAAAACGAGATCGTCGCCCCGCGTGACGGCGTCGTGGCCCAGGTTGTTGCTTCCAAGGGTGCTAACGTACAGAGCGGAGACGCGCTGGTCGTGCTCCAGTAAGGAGGACATAATATGGAAATTCTGTCCCGTCTGGGTGACCTGGTCGCCACGTCCGGCTTTGCCGCGATCACGGATATCCGCCAGGTGATCATGATCCTCATCGCCTGCGTACTGCTGTACATGGGCATCGTCAAGAAGTTCGAGCCGCTGCTGCTGGTCGGCATCGCGTTCGGTATGCTCCTTTCCAACCTGCCGCTCTCCGGCCTGTATCATGAAGAATACTGGCTGCAGAAGGAGATCCCCTACGGCGAGATCCTTCGCCACGGCGGTCTGGTAGACGTTCTCTACATCGGCGTCAAGACCGGCCTGTATCCGTCTCTGATCTTCCTCGGAGTCGGCGCCAGCACGGACTTCGGCCCGATGATCGCCAACCCCAAGAGCATGATCCTGGGCGCTGCCGCTCAGCTGGGCGTGTATGTCGCGTTCGTCGGCGCCATCCTGCTGGGCATGCCCGCCAACGAAGCCGCTTCCATCGGCATCATCGGCGGCGCGGACGGCCCCACCGCCATCTTCCTGACCAAGGAACTGGCCCCGCATCTGCTCGCTCCCATCGCTGTCGCCGCGTATTCCTACATGGCGCTGATCCCGCTGATCCAGCCTCCGATCATGAAGCTGATCGTTCCCAAGAAGGAACGCGAGATCAAGATGGAACAGCTGCGCACCGTTTCCAAGACCGAGAAGATCATCTTCCCGATCATGGTCACCATCATCTCCTGCCTCATCCTGCCGTCCGTTGCTCCGCTGCTGGGCTGCCTGATGCTGGGTAACCTGATGAAGGAATGCGGCGTGACCGATCGTCTGAGCGACACCATGCAGAACGCTCTGATGAACATCGTCACCATCTTCCTGAGCGTGTCCGTCGGCGCCACCGCTGTTTACAGCAACTTCCTGAGCGTCAACACCCTCAAGATCATCGTCCTCGGCCTGACTGCCTTTGCCATCGCCACTGCCGGCGGCCTCGTCTTCGGCCGTATCATGTGCTGGCTCACCAAGGGCAAGATCAACCCGCTCATCGGCTCCGCCGGCGTTTCTGCCGTTCCGATGGCTGCGCGTGTTGCTCAGGTGCAGGGCCAGAAGGATAACCCCTCCAACTTCCTGCTCATGCACGCCATGGGCCCGAACGTTGCCGGCGTTATCGGCTCCGCCGTCGCCGCGGGCTTCCTGCTCGCCATGTTCGGCTGATCACCAAAGAAAAAGGAGCTTCCAAACGGAAGCTCCTTTTTGTCTGTCAGAAACATGTTTTTGACAGACGTGTGGACGGGGAAGCAAGCTCCCCCGCCACTGCCACCCTCTCCGGATTTTTCTGAAATCCTGCGGATTTCCGGGCGCAAAATCCGCAAGGAAGCGATTTTTTCTCCGGAAAATAGGATTTTCCTGCGAAAAAATCAGCTGCGGGTGCGGCGTGCATGCCGCCGCGCCCGATTTCACAGGCCGCCCTGCGTAGGGTTTATTGACTTGCTGAGGAGCTTTCGTTTGGAAGCTCTTTTTTCATATCCTTGGTTGCGGCGGCCGTGCAAAAGGTGTATCCTATTGCGTGAGGTGAAGAAAATGGAAGAAATGCTGCGCGCGGACGTCGCGCTGTATCAGGGCGGACTCGCTGCAAGCCGAACGGCAGCGCAGCGGGCGATCGATGAAGGAAGGGCGTTTGCCAACGGAAAGCGCATCGAGCGCGCTTCGGAAAAACTGCCTGCCGATGCGCAGCTTTCGATCGAAGCCGCGCAGGAGGAATACGTCTCCCGCGGGGCATACAAGCTGCTCGGCGCGCTGCAGGCCTTCGGCGTTTCGCCGGAGGGGCTCGTCTGCGCGGATATCGGCGCGTCCACCGGCGGATTTACGCAGGTGCTGCTGCGCAGGGGCGCAAAGCGTGTGTATGCGATCGACGTGGGCGAGAACCAGCTCGCACGGGAATTGCTGGCCGACGAGCGCGTCGTGAGCATGGAGCATTGCAACGCGCGCGAGCTGCACGCCTCGTCGCTGCCGGAAGCGGTCGATCTGATCGTATACGACGTTTCCTTTATCTCGGCGACCTTGCTCTACGACGCGATGCTTGCCATCGGCGCAGAAAACGCGCGCGTTGTCGGGCTGATCAAACCGCAGTTTGAGGCCGGGCGGCAGGCCGTGGGCAAAAAGGGCATCGTCAAGCGAGCAGAGGATCACGAGCGCGCGGTTTTGCGCTGCCGGGACGCAGCCTTCGCCAGAGGGCTGCGCATGACCGGTCTCGTGCCTTCGCCCATCCGGGGCGGCGATGGCAACAGGGAATACCTCTGTCTGCTCGAAAAAACAGGCGGCCTCGTTTCCGAAGCCGCCGTCCGCGAATGTGTAAAGAGCGCTCAAAGAAGCGGGGAAGGGGATTAGTCCAGGGAGGAAATGCCGGGGAACAGGCCTTCGGCCTCGTAGGCCGCGCGCCGGAAGAACGCCTTTTCGGCGTCGATCTTGTCGCGGAAGATCTTCTTGGACAGCTCGAAATTGAGCAGCCCCACGTTGTCTTCGTAATATTTTTCCGCCGTTTCCGCATGGAAGCGCACGCCGTCGCTCATGCAGCCGTCGAAGTAGGAATAATACTGCGCGTTTATCCAGACGCC
>JAUMYC010000267.1 GCA_030528845.1 Eubacteriales bacterium | reverse complement strand
AGCGACTGATGAATGATCGGATCGTCGTCGCAGATGAGAATGCGGATATTTTTGTTCATGAAAGTTCACCCCCAGCATTCAGTATACCCGCAGTCTGTGGCGGGATTGTGAATGGATAAAGGATTTTTGTCAACAGCGTGCAATCAGGCCAGCGGCATCACGCACAGGCGGACGGCTGCCTCGGCATAGGGCACGAGCGTCACATGCAGCGCGCCGTGCGTATCGGCGGGGAAGGCGATGGGCGGCTGATCGCAGCTGCTGTTTTTAAGCCCCCAGCTTTTTGCGGGCAGGGCGCGGGTGTTGATGCGCACGCCGGACTGGTTATTTACGACCTCCAGCGGCGCGTTTTCCATCAGCGCGACGCCGAAGCCCTCCTGCGCGCGCAGGGTCTTCGTGCCGTCCTCGTGCGTTTCGGCGGTGGACTTGGGCGCGTAGACAAAGCGCAGCGGGCCGCGCGCGACGGACGCCGCGTCATGGAAGCCGCGCACAAATTCGGGCGTCATCGGCAGCGTCAGCAGAATCTCGTCGCCGTTGTGCCATTCGCGGTTGATGGTCAGGATGCTGCCGGCTTCGCCGCTGAGAATCTCGCCGGCAATTGCGGCGGTCGCGCCCTTGGCCCATGCGGGAATACGCAGATGCAGCGGGAAGGCTGCGCTCTGGCTGAGGCTGAGCGTCATGCGGACGCTGCCGTTTTCGGGATAGCGGCTTTCAACGGCGATGCGCACGCTCGCGCCGCCGAGGCGGTAGCGCACCTGACAGGGCGCGTAGGAATTGGCAAAGAGCCCGTCGTCCCGGGAGAGAAGCCACTGGCTGCGCACAAAGCGCGGCCACGCGGCAAGCAGCGCGGCGAGCGTGTCGCGGTCTTCAAGGGAGAAGACGTTTGCGCCGTCACCGGCGAGCGGGAAGCGCGGAACGCGGGAGATCAGGACCTGATTGGCCTGCTGAATGCTCTGCACGCTGCGGCCGTCCGCGCCGAAGGCGGCGGCGACGCCGTTGTACATGAGCGCGTCAAGCTGGTCGCTGCCGTGCTCGCCGTTGGGGCAGGCGAGCATCGTTTCAAGCGAAGAGGCCAGTTCGCACAGGGAGAGCGCCGTCACGCCGCGGCTGGGATGCGTACCCGCCAGCAGCGGATCGCCGCTGACGCCGCCGCAGGCCGCGCCGTGGGATTTGTTCATGCGGGCGAGACCGGTTTCCGCGGCGGAGAGATGCTTGCCTGAACCGGTGAGCACGCCGCACAGGCTGCTGGCGCGCAGACCCTGACAGAGGTTGGCGGCGTTCGCTGTGCGCAGCAGGTGATGCGCGTAGCCCGTCTCGTCCTCGCGGTCAAGCGCCGCGCGGAAGGCGTCCTCGGAGAAGCTGCGGGAGACCGGCGTGCGGTAGGGGAAGGCATGGAAGATGGAGGTGTAGTCCGCGCCCTGCGCGATGAGCGTCATGAGCACGGAGAGGATCGCCTTCTGTCCGGTGACGTTATACAGGAAGACGCCGGCTTCCAGCGTATCGGCCGTGTGCATGGCGTCCTGCGGGCCAAGGGGGGAAGTCTCCAGCGTGTCTTTTAGATACTTCATGTAGCGCAGCATGAAGGTGAGCACGGCCTTGTCGCCGCTCAAGGTATAGGCGGCTTCCAGCGCGCGCAGCATGCGTCCGCGCGCGGCAAAGGAGGCGTCATCGCCGCCGAAGCTGCCGTCCTCGCGCTGGTTTTCGATCACGCGGGCGCAGAGCGCGAGCGCCTCGCGGCACAGCTCGTCATCGCCCAGCGCAGCGCCGGTGAGCAGCTTGGCTTCCAGCAGGTCTGCGCAGGCGGAAACGGCGGGCAGGGAGCCGCCGAAGAACGCGCTGTCCTCTCCGGTTTCGGGATAGAGCGACGCGCAGCGGGAAAGCAGCCCGGCGCGAAGGGCGATCAGGCGGTCGCGCATGACGCCGGAGGCGGAAACCGCACCGGCGGGCAGCGGCGCAAAGCGGCCGGGCGCCAGCGGCGCACGGGCAAAGAACGTACGGGTCAGCATGGATGAAACCTCCCTATTCAAGCTATCAAGGTGATAGGTATATATCGCTGATATCAGTTTACAACGCGGGCGGGATTGCGTCAACAAAAGAGTTGAAAAAGGTCAGAAAATGGAGTACAATTATACAGTATGAAATAACTTTCGGCATGCGTAAAAATCCTGTGCATGCCGAAAACAGGACGCAAATACGGGCAAAGGAGTGCTTTTTTATGGCTGCAAAAAAAGAGACCACCGCAAAGAAGCTGAAGATTTTTGAGTATGATCCGAGCCTTGGCGCATTTGAGGGCGACGTCGTTTCGCGCACCGAACGCTATAAGCATAAAAAGAAAGAGCTGCTGGGCAAGGGAAAGAAGCTTTCCGACTTTGCCAACGGCCATCATCACTTTGGTTTCCACAAGACGAAAACCGGCTGGGTCTACCGCGAGTGGGCGCCGGAGGCAAAGGCGCTGCATCTTGTGGGCGATTTCAACAACTGGGACCGCACGAGCCATCCGCTGACCGCCATGGGCGACGGCACGTGGGAACTGGAGATCAAGGGCGTGCGCACGCTTAAGCATCTCTCCCGCGTGAAGGTGGCGGTGACCGCGAAAAACGGCGACGTGCAGGACCGCATTCCGCTCTACGCGACCTACGTCAAGCAGGACAAGGAGACCAACGGCTTCAACGCCCTGATCTGGAATCCGCGCAAGGCGTTTGAGTGGACGGACGCGAAGTTCAAGCCCGCCAAGAACGTGCCGCCGCTGATCTATGAATCCCATATCGGCATGGCGACGGAAAAGGAACGCGTGGGCACCTACCTCGAGTTCATGACCGATATGCTGCCGCGCATCAAGAACAACGGCTACAACACCGTGCAGTTGATGG
>JAUMYC010000266.1 GCA_030528845.1 Eubacteriales bacterium | reverse complement strand
CGTGCTGCTGTTTTCGATCCTGTTGACGCCTGCCTTCGGGATCGCGGGCGTATATGCCGCCAATGTTCTCAACGGCGTCGCCGCTGTCGTTATCATCCTTGCATACGCCTGGATCAAGAACAGAGAGTTCCCGCGGACGATGGAGAAGCTGATGGTGATCGACAAAGGCTTCGGCGTCCCTGCAGATTCGCGGATCGACGTTGCGGTGCGAAGCATGGACGAGGTGGTCGGAGTTTCGCGCCGCGTGCATGAGCTCTGCCAACGCAAGGGGATCGACGCGCGTAGGACCTATCTGGCGGCTCTCGTCGTAGAAGAAATGGCGGGAAACGTGGTAAAGCACGGGTTCTCCAAGGATAAAAAAGCCCACTGCGCCGAGATCCGCGTGTCCTGCAAAGGAGATGCTCTGATCCTTCGGATCAAGGATGACTGCAAGCCCTTCAACCCGGAGGAATATCGCAGGATGATGCATCCGGAAGACCCGACGAAAAACGTCGGCATCAGGCTTGTGTTCTCCCTGAGCAAGGATATCCGGTATTGCAATATTCTGGGAATGAATGCGCTGACGATCAAGATCTGAAGCGAGGGAGGATGAAAGAGGGAGAGCAAGATGAGATTTATTTCTGCATGCTTTATGAAGACACGGCCTGCCGCGGCGCTGCTTCTGGCGGCGATGCTGATCATGTGCGGCGGCGCGTTTGCGGACGATGGCCCGGGCGCAGGTCCCGGCGTGGCTGCGGTGCTGGCAAACGAGCCGGGACTGCTGGAGAGCTTTGAGCCGTTCCTGCGCATCGACGGAGACTATGCGGATGCATGGACGTGGGATCTGGATAACCTGCGCGTATTTGCGCAGGTAATGTATGAGTTTGGAGAGGCGAAGGAGAAGTATGGTCTCGACCTCACCTATCCCGTCAGCACCGAAGGGCTCGATGATCTGCATGCTTCGGCGAGCGCACAGTTTTCCGAGAAGCAATTCCGCGAACTTGCGGACACTCTTCGTGCAGCTGCCGACGGAAAGAAGGTCGTCATTGTAGACCTTCGCGAAGAGAGCCACTATTTCCTCAACGGGATCTCCATCAGCAGTTTCAAGCTGCATAACTGGGGCAACCTTGGGCTGGAGCAGGACGAGATCGAGTCTGCGGAGGCGGAGCTGTTTAAAGCGATGCTCGGCAAAACCGTAACGGCATACATGGAAGATGACGAGGAAAAGCAGGAAGAGCAGCTTGCGATCACGGTCGAATCCGTGATGAGCGAGCGGGAACTCGTCGAGAGCGAAGGGTTTACTTACCTTCGTCTGGCCGTTACGGACCACGCATGGCCGACGCCCGATGAGATCGATCGGTTCATAGAGTGCGTGAAGACGATGGGCATGGAGGATACGTGGTTCCATTTCCATTGCTACGCGGGACAGGGCAGGACAGGGGCATATCTCGCTCTGTATGACAAAATGAAGAATCCTGACGTGGATACGCAGGATATTCTGTATCGCCATGCGATGACGGGAAGCAACTATCCGCTGTACCTTGGCAGCGAGGGGAGCTACAAGGCTCCGCTCTATGCGGAAAAGGCGGAAATGATGCCGATGCTCATGCAATATGTCGAGGAGAATCATGAAGGCGGCTATGCTGTTTCCTGGAGCGAATGGCTCGCGGAGCAGGATGCATGAACAAAAGCCGGGGACGCTTGTCCCCGGCTTTTGGTTTATTCTGTTTACTGTGCAGAACCCCGGCAGCGTTAACGGATCTCGGCGCAGACCCTGTTGGGCAGGCGCTCCTCCGGTGCGTATTGGTAAGAGATCTGCTCTGCGGCCTTGTGAACGAGCAGCAAAGAGAGCTCGTCTCCGGAGCGCAGGGGGTCGAACGTCTTGCCGCTGTAGCGGATCATCACGCTCGCGTCGCCCTTTTGCTCGGAGTATTCGATCGTAACGAGCAGTTCGAATTTCTCGTCCATTTGGGGCAGGACGATCTGCATACACATTTCCTCGAAATACGCCTGAATGTTGCGGATCGTGCGCTGCGAGATCATGTGTTTCCGGCCAAATTCCTCGATCTGCGAATTAAAGCCGATAAAATCGAAGTTTCTGGAAGTCAGGCAGTATTCCAGCACCTTCAGCTGGCGCACGAACTGGCGCGTGCGCTCCTTCTGCGGGTGATCGAAGATCTGCTCGGGCGAGCCGTCTTCATAGATGCCGCCCTCGTCCATATAGAAAACGCGATTGCAGATCTCTCGGGCGAATTTCATCTCGTGCGTTACGATGATCATGGTCGTGCCCTGCTTTGCGAGGGTGCGGATGACGGACTGTACCTCGCCGATCATGGTCGGGTCGAGCGCGGAGGTCGGCTCGTCGAAGAGGATGATCTCCGGCTCCATGGCCAGGGCTCTGGCGATGGCGATGCGCTGCTTCTGTCCGCCGGACATGGCGTCCGGGTAATTGAGCGCCTTGTCGGCCAGACCGACCTTGTGCAGAAGCTCCATGCCTGTGTCGTAGGCTTCCTGCTTAGACTTGCCCAGCAGATCCATGGGCGCAGCCATGATATTCTCGATGACCGTCATATGCGGGAAGAGATTGAAATGCTGAAACACCATGCCCATTTTGCGGCGGATGCGCGCCACGTTGCAGCCCTTTGCGGTGATCTCCTCTTCGTCGATGAAGATCTTGCCGGAGGTGGGCTGCTCGAGCATATTGATGCAGCGGATCAACGTGGATTTTCCCGTGCCGGAAGGGCCGATGACCGAGATCACGTCGCCCTTATGGATCTCAACGTTCACGTCGTTGAGCGGAACGGTGTTGTTATATTCTTTCCGTAAGTGCTCGATGCGGATCATACAGTCTTCACCCCTTTCAAAATGGTCTCTGTCTTGCGGCGTTTGGGTTCAAAA
>JAUMYC010000265.1 GCA_030528845.1 Eubacteriales bacterium | reverse complement strand
GCAGCCTCGCGCAGGGAGGCCCTGCCGTGGACAGGCAGACGCGTTACGACATGGCCTCGCTGACCAAGATCCTCAGCCCGACGATGCTCGCTCTGCGCGCGCTCGAACAGGGCGAGCTGACGCTGTACGACACCGTCGGCATGTATTTCCCGGAAGCGCCCGAGGACAAGCGCGGGATCACGATCCGGCAGCTGATGACGCACAGCGCGGGCTTTACGCCTTCGTATTATCTGTCCGAGGAAGCGGACGAGCCGGAGCGGGCGCTCGCGGCGCTGCTGGCGCATCCGCTGGAATACGCGCCGGGGACGGACGTGCGCTACAGCTGCATGGGCTACATCCTGCTGGGCAAGCTCCTCGAAAAGCTCTGCGGACAGAGCCTGGACGTGCTGGCCGAGGAGCGCGTGTTCGCGCCGCTGGGCATGCGGCACACGGGCTATTGCCCGCAGGGCGAGAACATCGCGGCAACGGAGGTATGCCCGCAGACGGGCCGGGCGTGGCAGGGCGTCGTACACGACGAAAACGCGCGTTTCCTGCGCGGAGTTTCCGCAAACGCGGGCGTGTTTTCCTGCATAGACGATATGATCACTTTTGCGTCCATGCTTGCGCGCGGGGGAGAGGGCTTCCTCTCGCCGGCCGTGCTGGAGAAGGCCGTGCAATGCCACGCGCGCACGGACGACGTGCGCAGGGGGCTGGGGTTTCATCTGGCCGGCACGCCGCTCAACTTCATGGGCGATTTGTTCCCGGAGAGCTCCTTTGGGCACACCGGCTTCACGGGCACGTCGCTTGCGGTGGACCCTGAGACCGGGTTTTATCTCATCCTGCTTTCCAACCGGGTGCACCCGACGCGCGAGAACAACCGCCTGATGCGCTTCAGGCGCGTGCTGCATAACGCCGCCTATGCGCAGATGCGCGTTCCGTACTGAATAAGATCTGCCCTCGCCCCCGCTCTGCATGCACAGCGGGGGCGAAACTTTTCCCCGAAAAGCTTGTCAGAAATAGGCGGATAGTGTATAGTTAATTTGAATAAATTGGATTTTTCTGCCCTTCGCCGGGCTGTACAGAAAGGATAATTTCGACTATGCATCTGATCGCGAAATCCCCCCTGCGCCTGTGCGCCGCGCTGACGGCGCTCCTTGTGTGTGTGGCGCTCGTGTTTGCCTTTGCCGTGCAGGACGCATGGACGCAGGAGCCTGTCATAGACACGAACCACGTCATGCCCATCCACGACGTGGGCAACCTTCTGCGCGGCGGGCTCGTGGCGGAGCAGAGGTTTGAGCCGGGCTGCGAACAGCTCGATTCGATCACGCTCTGGCCGCGCGTGGCGGGCGAGCCTTCGGGCGAAATGACCGTGGAGATCTGGCAGGGCGAGCGCATGCTGGCCTCCCGCGCGCTGGATATCGCGCAGATGCAGGATTACACCCCCTGCACGGTCGGCTCGCTGGCGGTGCCGCTGGAGCCCGGCAAGGAGGCTATGCTGCGCGTGTACGCCACGCAGTCGGAGGACGACGCGCATTTTTCCGTCTTTTATGGAGATTCGGTGGCGGTCGGCGGGCGATATGAGATCGCGGTGGGCGATATCGACCGGCTGAGCGTGTCGGGCGCGCCGCTCGAGGGCAAGCTCACGTTCGATTATGTCGGCTACAGCGTGCACGGCGAGGTCATGCTGCTCTATTGGGCGCTGGTCGCGGCACTGGTCGTCGCGGCAAACGTCGCGGCACTCTGGCTGCTGCGCGTGCGCGCGGCGGGGAAGAGCAACCTCATCCTGCGCGTGATCGAGGAAGTCCGCCAGTATTCCTACCTCACCTCGCGGCTCGTCTCGCGCAATTTCAATACGAAATATCGCCAGAGCATGCTGGGCGTGCTCTGGAGTGTGCTTAACCCGATCTTGACGATGCTGGTGCTCTATGTGGTCTTTTCCACGCTCTTCCGCACGGATACGGAAAACTACATCGTCTATTTGCTCAGCGGCATCATCGTCTGGAATTTCTTCACCGAGGCGGTGAACCTCGGGCTGGAATCCATCACGAACAACGCGTCCATCATCAACAAGGTGTATGTGCCGCGCTATATCTATCCCATCAGCACGGTCGTTTCCGCGCTGATCAACTTCCTCATCGCGCATATCCCGCTGGTGCTGCTCTGCCTGATCACGGGCGTGCGCATCACGAAGGCGTATCTTCTGCTGCCGGTGGCGGTGGGCTATCTGTTCCTGTTCGCGTGCGGCGTGGCGCTGCTCATGGCCACGAGCAACGTCTTTTTCCGGGACACCCGCTTCCTCTGGAGCATCGTCACGATGATGTGGATGTACCTCACGCCCATCTTTTACACCGAGAGCATCATCTCGGCCTCGTATATCGGCCTCTATCGCGCCAACCCCATGTATCAGTTTTTGTATATCTTCCGCTCCATCATCATCCAAGGCGTCGCGCCGCAGCCCATATACTTTCTCACGGGGCTGATCGCGGCGGTCGTGCCGCTGGCGCTGGGGCTGTGGGTGTTCTCGCGCAATCAGAACCGCTTCGTGCTCTATCTCTGAGGCCCGTCTCTGCGGCGGAAAAAATCTGCGGCTTCCGCCCGCGCTGTGCTTTCTCCGGCTGCCGCGCCGGCATGGTGTGCTCGCATGAACGAACCGATGATCCACGTGGAGGATCTTGGCATATGCTTCCGGATGGACGTGAACAAGACCACCAACCTGAAGGAATGGGTGATCCGCGCGCTGCGCAGGGAAAACAAATACAACGACTTCTGGGCGCTGCGCAATTTGAGCTTGGATATCATGCAGGGGGTGATCGTGGGCGTGATCGGCCGCAACGGCGCGGGCAAGCGCACGCTGCTCAAGCCCATCTCCGGCACCATCGAGCCTGCGGAGGGCAGGATCGACCGGCGCGCCCGCGTGGTGCCCATGCT
>JAUMYC010000264.1 GCA_030528845.1 Eubacteriales bacterium | reverse complement strand
CCCACCTTCAGCGCCGGGTCCACCGAGTTGATGGACGCGCCGAACACGTGATACAGGAGCATGCTCCAGAGCAGCCACGCGCTCTCGGAGGCCACGAACGCATCCTGCGTATACAGGCGCGTCGCCCGTTCGCCCAGCAGCGCCATGCCCAGACAGATCAGCAGGCTCACGCTCATGCACACCGCCCAGATGCTCCACGCGCTGCGCATGGCCATGTCCTTGCGGCGCGCGCCGATATACTGGCCCACGATGGGCATCGTCACCGCCGTGCAGATGGTATGCACGACGCAGGGGAAGCTGTTGAGCGTATTGACCACCTGCGCGACCGCAGCCGCCTGCGTGCCGAGGCCCACCGTCATCGCGTTGGTCACCACATAGCCCACCTGCACGCTCAGCGCCTCAAAAGAAGTCGGCACGCCGACCTGCAATATCTTTCGGCACATGCCTCGGTCCGGCTTGAGGATATGCGGCCAATGCACGCTGTAGGCGTCGCTCCCGCGCAGCACCATCGTCAAAATCGCCGCCGCGCCAACCAGCCTGCACACCACATAGGCAAGTCCCGCGCCCATCATGTCCATCCGCAGTACCTTCAGGAACAGCCACGCGCACAGCAGCTGCACCACGTTCATCCCGATGGAGACGTACATGGACGTGCGCGAATTGCCCGTCGCGCGCAGCACGCCGGAGAGCACGTTATAATACATCAGAAACGGGAACGAAAGCATGACCGAGCGCATGTAGACCACGGCCTCGGAAAAGAGCGCCTCCTCCGCCCCGGGGAGCATCAGATGCAAAATCGGCCTTGCCAGCGCGATCACAAAGATCGTGATCAGCACGGAAAACGCGCCCGTCATGCCGATGGCCTGCTCCACAGCCGCGCTCGTGCGCGCCCTGTCCCGCGCGCCGACATAGCGCGCCACCAGCACGGCCGCGCCCGTCGAGAGCATGGAGAGCATGCTCGTGAGCAGCACCACCATCTGGTTGGTCGTGCCCACGGCCACCAGCGCGCTCGGGCTGATGCCGCCGATGATCGCCGAAAAGACGAGGCCGATCGTGGTCGTCGCCATGTTCTCTATCGCCACCGGCAGCGCAAAGCGCAGCGCCGGGATCTGCTTCCTGTCCGCCATCTTCCGCATCTCCCAGTTCGTAATTTCCACAGGCTCCTGTCTGCATTATACGGCCCCAATATTGCGCTTTCAAGCTTCCCGCGCGCTTTTTTGTCGGAATTTGCCGCGCCGTCTTGCCTTTTGCCTGCGCATATGGCAAAATAAACCCGATGCATTCCCTTCTATTTTTGTAAGGAGGTCATCCCCATAATGAAAAACGCATCCATCAAACTGGACCGCTCCTTTACCATCGGCCGCATCGACCCGCGCATCTACGGCTCCTTTGTCGAGCATCTGGGCCGCGCCGTCTACGGCGGCATCTACGAGCCCGGCCACCCCACTGCCGACGAAAACGGCTTCCGCAAGGACGTGATCAAGCTCGTGCGTGATCTGGGCATCTCCGTCGTGCGCTATCCGGGCGGCAATTTCGTCTCCGGCTTCGATTGGGAAGATTCCGTCGGCCCGCGCGAGAACAGGCCCAAGAGGCTGGATCTGGCATGGTTCACCACCGAAACGAACGAAGTGGGCCTGCATGAGTTTATCGACTGGTGCAAGGCTTCCGGCACGGAGCCGATGTATTCCATCAACCTGGGCACCCGCGGCGCGGACGCCGCCCGTTCCATCGTGGAATACGCCAACCACAAGGGCGGCTCCTATTATTCCGACATGCGCATCAAAAACGGCGCGAAGGAGCCCTTCGACATCAAGCTCTGGTGCCTGGGCAACGAAATGGACGGCCCCTGGCAGATGGGCCACAAGACCGCCTATGAATACGGCCGCATCGCCAACGAGGCCGGCAAGATCATGAAGTGGGTCGACCCCTCCATCGAGCTGGTCGCCTGCGGCTCCTCCTCTTCCACCATGCCCACCTTCGGCGATTGGGAGTACACCATGCTGGACGAGTGCTACGACGTGGTGGACTACGTCTCTTTGCACCGCTACTACGGCAACCCCACCAACGACACCCCCGGCTTCCTCGCCCGCACCATGGATCTGGACGATTTCATCCATACCGTCGTCGCCATCTGCGACGCCGTCAAGGGCAAGAAGCATTCCAAAAAGACGCTCAACCTCTCCTTTGACGAGTGGAACGTCTGGTATCATTCCAACCAGCAGGATAAGGAAGTCTGGAAGCAGGACAAGTGGGGCCGCGCGCTCCCGCTGCTCGAGGATATCTACAACTTCGAGGATCTGCTGCTGTGCGGCTCCATCCTCAACACCTTCCTGCGCAACGCGGACCGCGTGAAGATCGCCTGCCTTGCCCAGCTGGTCAACGTCATCGCCCCCATCATGACCCGCAACGGCGGCGGCGCATGGGCGCAGACCACCTTCTGGCCCATGCTGCACGTCTCCAAATACGGCCGCGGCACTTCCCTGCGCGCGGTGGTCGAGACGCCCGTCTACGACTGCTCCGATTACGAAGGCGTGCCCACCATCGACGCCTCCGCCGTGCATGGCGACGACGGCTCCGTGACCGTGTTCTGCGTCAACCGCGATATGGAAGCCCCCTTCACGCTCGATCTCGACCTGCGCGATTTCGGCGAACTCAAGCTGGCCGAGCATATCATGGTGCACCATGACGACGTGAAGGCCGTCAATACCGAGGAAAACCCGGATAACGTCGCGCCTGTGGCAGGCCCCGGCGGCACGATGGACGGCGGACGCGCCAGCGTTACCCTGCCCGCGCTCTCCTGGAACGTCCTGCGCTTCACTAAGTAAGGAGCTTATGCTTTTTTACGGGGGACCCGTTTGTTGAGAAGTAGATAAGGGTGCCCCGGACCCCGCCCAAAAGAAGCCGGTAAAGATGTA
>JAUMYC010000263.1 GCA_030528845.1 Eubacteriales bacterium | reverse complement strand
TCCCTTTGGCAGGGAGTCCAGAGGGGCGGAGCCCTTCTGGCGGGGTGCAGGGGCGGAGCCCCTGCATAGGTGCGGCGTCGCAGCGCCGCGCAACGGGGTGCAGAGACAGAGCCCCTGCCTTCCCGCGCCACTTCCCGCAAAAGAGAAAAAGCCTCTCTTCACGAGGCTTTTTTCGTTTTTCACGCCTTAAAATACGGGATTCCAAAGGGACAATGTCCCTTTGGCGGGGAGTCCAGAGGGGCAGAGCTCCTCTGGCAGGGTGCAGGGGCAGCGCCCCTGCATAGGTGCGGCGTCGCAGCGCCGCGCAACGGGGTGCAGGGGCAGAGCCCCTGCCTTCCCGGCTCACTCCCCGCGCATGAGCAGCTTGAGCGAAGGCTGCGCGTTGCAATCCAGAGTGCCGACCTCGCCTTTCATCAGCCTGTAGAACGCCGCAGACCCGATCATCGCGGCGTTGTCGGTGCAAAGGTGCATCGGCGGCATGAAGCACTTGAGCCCGCGCGCAGAGGCATGCCGCTCCATTTCGCGCCGCAGCAGCCGGTTCGCCGCCACGCCGCCGGCCACTGCCACGGCCTTCGCGCCGGTGTCTCGCGCGGCGAGCATGGTCTTCTCCACAAGGCAATCCACGACAGCCTTGCGGAAGGAAGCGGCGAAATCCTCCGCCACATATTCCTTGCCCTGCTGCTCGAGGTTATGCGTCAGATTCACCACAGCCGTTTTCAGCCCGCTGAAGGAAAAATCATATTTCCCCGGCGTATGCGGCTTGGGAAAAGTATACGCCCGGTCGTTGCCGGTCTCGGCCAGCTTGTCCAGCAGCGGCCCGCCCGGATAGGGGATCTTCAGCGCGCGCGCCGCCTTGTCAAAGGCCTCGCCCGCCGCGTCGTCCGTGGTCTGACCGACGAGCGTATACGAGCCGTAGCCGTCCACATGCACGATGTGGCTGTGTCCGCCGCTGGCCACGAGGCAGAGAAACGGCGGTTCGAGATCGGGATGGGCGATATAATTCGCGCTGACATGGCCTTCGATGTGGTTCACGGGGATGAGCGGCTTGTCCAGCGCCCATGCATAAGCCTTGGCCCAACTCACGCCCGTCAGCAGCGCGCCCACCAGCCCGGGGCCGTAGGTCACGGCGACGGCGTCGATCTGATCCGGCGTCAGGCCCGCCTTTTCCAGCGCCCTATCGCACAGCGGGTCGAGCGCCTCCACATGCGACCGGCTCGCGATCTCCGGCACCACGCCGCCATAGAGCGCGTGGATGTCGATCTGCGTGGCGATCTCGTTGGCCAGCAGCTCGCGCCCGTCGCGCACGATGGCGACAGCCGTCTCGTCGCAGCTGCTCTCCACCGCCATGATCACGCTGTGGCCGCGCTCACGCAGCTCACGCGCCTTTTCGCGCATCCGCATTTCGTATTTCATATGTACCCGATACTTCCTTTATCTCTCTTTTCCGCGCGCAGACCATACGGCAAGCGGCACGACCGCCGCCGCGCACGCCAGCCCGATGATCGCCACGATCGCGATGAAAAACGGCTCGCTGTATACGACCACCATCCTGTGGATGCGCGGATCCATCAGCCAGAGCTCGTTATCCGGAAAGGCCACGCGATGCAGCCAGATGAACATGCCGGTGAAATCCACGGCAAAGGGCACGGCCAGCGCCAGCGGCACGAGCAGCGACGTCCAAAGCGCCGCCCGGCCTTCGCGGGGCGAGGGGCTTTTCCCGCCGAGCAGACCCAGCAGAGCAGCGCCCGCGAGCACGAGCAGCAGCTTGCCGCCCAGCGCGAAGAGCCACTGCACGTCCTTCATATGCAAGACCTCGTCCGCCGTGAACCAACGCGCAAGGATCTCCCTGTCCGCGCCGCGCATCACGCTCACCATATCCCTTGCGATCTGCTCGACCTCCTGCGGCGAAAAGCCGCTGCGCTCGGAGGCCTCAAAGACACGCAAAAGGGCGATATGCAGAGGCGTCGCCATGCATATCGCCAAAATGACCAGCACAAACAGCGCCGTCTGGGCAAAAAACAGCCCTGCGACCTTTCGTATGCGAATGCCGCCCCCGCGCATTATTTCGCCTGCAGGTAGGCCGTCACAAAGCCTTCCAGATCGCCGTCCATGACCGAGGAGATATCGCCCACTTCGTAGCCGGTGCGATGATCCTTGACCATGGTGTAGGGCTGGAAGACGTAGGAGCGGATCTGGCTGCCCCATTCGATCTTCTTGAGCTCGCCCTTGACTTCGCCGAGGGTCTCCTGCCGCTCGCGTTCCTTGAGCTCGGCCAGCTTCGCGCGCAGCATGCGGAAGCAGGTCTCTTTGTTCTGCACCTGGCTGCGCTCGTTCTGACACTGCACCACGATGCCCGTGGGCAGATGGGTGATGCGCACGGCGGAGTCGGTACGGTTGACGTGCTGGCCGCCCGCGCCGCCCGCGCGATAGGTGTCGATGCGCAGATCCTCCGTGCGGATCTCGATCTCGCCGTCGTCCTCAATGATGGGCGCGACGTCGAGCGAGGCGAAGGAAGTCTGCCTGCGGGCGTTTGCGTCGAAGGGCGAGATGCGCACGAGCCTGTGCACGCCCCTCTCCGCCTTCATAAAGCCGTAGGCATATTCGCCGGTCACTTCCATGGTGACGGACTTGATGCCGGCTTCGTCGCCGTCGAGCATATCGAGCTCCTTCACGGTAAAGCCCATGCGCTCGCCGAAGCGGGAGTACATGCGATAGAGCATCTGCGTCCAGTCCTGCGCCTCGGTGCCGCCCGCGCCGGCGTGCAGCGAGAGGATGGCGTTGCAGGAATCGTATTCGTCGGAGAGGAGCGTGGTGAGCCGGATGGTCTCCAGCTCCTTGTTCATCGCGTCAAATTCCTTCGTGATCTCCGGGATCTGCTCGCGGTCGTCCATCTCCTCGGCCAGCTCGATGAGCACCTCGAGGTCGTC
>JAUMYC010000262.1 GCA_030528845.1 Eubacteriales bacterium | reverse complement strand
AGGAAAGCCTCCCCTGTGTAAGGGGAGGTGCCCCGCAGGGGCGGAGGGGTTGTCAATCCCTACGCCCCTTTTGCACAAGGGAGCGGGTTGTCTGTTTTGTTTTGCGCCGAACCGCAAAGAAATATCCGGGCGGCATTGACAGGCGTTTCGTTTTCCGCTAAACTATTAACATAAACATTACACTTGTACCATGTAGAAAGGAGCGGATCCCATGGGTAAGTTCGTCGTTCGCAAAGTCGCTTCCGGCATCAAGTTCGACCTCAAGGCCACCAACGGACAGGTGATCGCCACGTCCGAGGTCTACAATTCCAAGGCCTCCTGCATGGCCGGCCTCCGGTCCGTCGCGCGCAACGCCCCCGTCGCCAACATCGAAGACCAGACCGTCGAAGATTTCGCCAAGGTGAAAAACCCCAAGTTTGAGCTGTATACCGATAAAGCCGGCGAGTTCCGCTTCCGCCTGAAGGCCACCAACGGACAGATCATCGCCACGTCCGAAGGCTACAAGACCAAAGAAAGCTGCGAAAACGGCATCGCCAGCGTGCAGAAGAACGCCCCCGATGCGCAGATCGTCGACGAATGACCGAGACAATAAAAAAACCCCCGCGCCCTGGCGCGGGGGTTTTTCTGATGAGAATTATTCGTTCTCGGCGAGCCACTTTTCGGCGTTGGCGGCGGACATGCGCTTGATGCCCTCTTCGGCATACTTGGATTCCGGGCCGCCGAAGGTGTACAGGAAGAACTTGCCGCCTTCGGTCTTATAGAGGCTCTCTTCGTAGCCGGCGGGATCGCCGAAGGCGCCGGTGGCGCGCTTGGCGATGAGCTCGCTGGTCTCGGTATCGTATTCAACTTTGCAGATCACTTTCTTCATGGGTCTTCCCTTTCCTTGTCTTCTGTTCTGCATTCTATGCAGATCCAGCATAAATTATGCGCTCTTTCTCAAAGCATAGAGTATCATAGCACAGTTTTGTCAAAACGAGAGCATGTTTTCGTAAAGCGAAATAAAACAAATCGTGCAAAAGCGCCCCGAGCCTTTGCAAACAGCCCGCTCCGGCTGTTTTTTCTTCGCCCGCAGGCCGGGGCACGGGCGTTTCTTCCTAATAAATAATACGGTGCGCTTTCTCCGGGGCGCGCGCGGGCCGGCGCTCTTCATCATCAGTTTGCTTGACGATAAAAGCGAAACACGATACAATAAATTGATAAAATAGCCAAATTTGATCAAACGGCGACGAATGAACGTCATAGAAGTACCGTATAGTAATCCTATATGCCAAAGATAAGGAGGTCCAGCATCATGTTTTGCAGCAAATGCGGCAAGACGATCCCGCAGGGGGGCAGAAAATGCGCCCATTGCGGCATAGAGATCGCCGATATAGAATTTGCTTCCGCATCCTATATTTCCTCGCTGCCCCTTCCCGGGCAGACGCCGCAGGAAAGCGCCGCGCAGGCCCGCTCCCGCTTCACCCGCACGACCTACACCACCATGCCCGAGGAAAACGAGGACGACGTCGTGCGCCGCACGTCCTATCGCCCGGCCTATCAGGAGCCGGAACAGCCCCTCGCGCAGCAGGAGGAAGCCGCAGAAAGCGCGCCCGAGCAGGAGCAGAGCGCGCCCGAGGCCCCGCCGGAGCAGCCCGTCGAGGCGGATCCTTCCACTTTGCCGGAGGAAATGCGCGTGCGGCCCCTGCGCAAGGTGACCCTCGGCGGCATCAGCCCGCAGATGGCCGAGCATATGAAGCGCGCCGAGGAAGAAGCCGCCGCCGCTTCCGAGAAAAAGCTCGCCCGGCCCAGCGTTTCCGGCCTGTTCTCCTCCAGCGCCCGCGGCACGAAGACGATCGTGCCCAAGAGGAAGTTCTTCGCCAAGCAAGAAGAGGAGCCCGCGGCCGAGGAATACTACGAGGACGCCGAACAGCCCGCCGAGGAGGAGGCCTATGACGAGGCTGCCTACGACGAGGCCGCCTACGACGAAAACGAGTATTACGAGGAAGACGAGGTCTTCGATACGAGCGACATCGAAGAGGAGGAGCCGGAAGAGCCCGGACGGCAGATGTTCTCCTTCCGCCGCCCGAGCGCGCCGCCGAGCCGCTCCACCGTCATCCTCCGCACGGCGATCATCGCCGTGGTGGTGCTGGCGCTGTGCGCGGGCGGGTTCATCTGGCTCAGCCTGCAGACGGCCGCCAAGAGCCCCATCACCGGCGTGACCCATTCTCTCTTTGAGCAGAGCGTCGCCATTCTGGAAGAGCACACCACTTCCTCCTACAAAGCCTCCATGGCAGACCTCTACGCCGCAGACCCGACCGGCGCATCCCTGCTGACGAAGCAGACCGAGGACCAGGCGAAGCTCCTCGCACTTGTGCCCGGCACGCCGCTGGCCAACGACGCCGACTTCATCTCCACCGTGCTCTCCATCCAGTCGAGCATCGACATGGCCGTCACGCTGGACGTGATGTCCGGCGAAACGCTCGACCGCAGCGCCTCCTCCGCCCGCTGGAATGCCATCGACAACGCCATCAAGCGGCTCAAGAGCACCTCCGATGCCATGGAATTCGACGCGATCGCTCAGGCCGCCGTCGTCAATGTCACACCCACTCCCGCGCCCACCGCCACGCCCACGCCCTATTCCACTCTCACCAAGGGCATGGCGGACAACGAAGACGTGCGCGCCATGCAGAACAGGCTCTATGAGCTGGGTTGGTTCACCGACGTGCGCGACGGCGATTTCGGCGCGCTGACGCAAACTTCCATCAAGCAGTTCCAACAGGCCGCCGGCCTTTCTGTGACCGGCATCGCCGATCCGGAGACGCTCAGCGCGATCTACGCTGAGGATGCGCCCCGCACCGGCGCAAAGGTCACTCCCGCGCCCACTCCCGCCGCCTGACGATCTGACACATGCCGGGGCTCCGCCCCGGACCCCATGCAGAGGGCTCTGCCCTCTGCACTCCCGTT
>JAUMYC010000261.1 GCA_030528845.1 Eubacteriales bacterium | reverse complement strand
GCCGGAGTACGGCGCGTTTTTCAGGGGCTGCGATCTGCTTTTGTATGAGTGCTCTATGGGGCGCGGGCCGGTCGACCCTGCCGCTAACGAAAAATGCCGCCATTCGAGCGCCTACGAGGCGGCGCAGGTGGCAAAGGAGGCCGGGGCGAAGCGGCTCGTGCTGACCCATGCGCCGCTGCCGAACCGCATGCCCGCCCTTGAGCAGGCGCGCGAGCTGCTCGACATTCCCGTGGATTGGGCCGAGCCGTTCGCGGTGTTTGATTTTTGAGGGAGACGCCGGGGGAGACCTTTTTCTTTGGGAAAAGAAAAAGGTCTCCCCCGGACCCCCCTCTAAAAAGAAACCGTTATTGGGGTTTATTGATCCGGACGATAGGCAGGGCGGTAGCAAATGTCAGCGGGCACAGCCCGCCTTTGGGAAAAGAAAAAGGTCTCCCCCGGACCCCCTCTAAAAAGAAACCGCGAAAGAGAATGCATTGGTAGGGGCGACCCTTGCGGTCGCCCGAGATCATGAAAATACAGATGAGGCTTGCCCCCTGCAAAGCAGCAGCCCGTCGGAGGAAAACGTTCCCTCCGACGGGCTCACTTTTTTGACAGAATGCAATGCCTGCATCCATATAGGTTTCTTTTCGGGAGGGCCCGGAAACCCCTTTTCTTTTTCAAAAGAGAAGGGGTTTCCGGCGTTCCCTATCGAACGTCTCAGGCTCCGCCGAGGCGCAGGACGACGCCCGCGAGCGCGGAGAGCGCGATGAAGGCGATGGGATGGAGCTTTTTGGTGGGCTTCACGAAATTGGTGAGCGCGACGAGCGCGGCGGCGAGCAGCAGGGCGCGCCAGTCGAACAGATCGGACAGGACGCCGGACGCGCGGAAGGCGTCGACATGCACAAGGCAGATCGTCACCACGCCGAGGCCTGCGGCGGCGATGAGCCCGGCGGAGGCGGGGCGCAGCGCATAGAAGGCGGCGTTGACGTATTTATTGGTGCGGAAGGCCTTGAGGAAGCCCGCGATGATGCAGATGACGATGAGCGAGGGCAGCACGAGCCCGACGGTGGCGACGATCGCGCCGGAGATGCCGTGGGTGGTGAAGCCGGCGTAGGTGGCCATGTTCACGCCGATGGGGCCGGGCGTGGATTCGGACACGGCGAGCATGTCGGCCAGCTGCTCGTAGGTGAACCAGCCGAATTTATCGGAGATATTGTACAGGAAGGGCAGAGTGGCCATGCCGCCGCCCACGGCGAACAGGCCGACCTTGAAATATTCCCAGAATAAAGTGAGCAGGATCATTTACTTCGCCGCCTCCTTTTTTGCGCCGAGCACTTTGATGGCAATGCCCGCAGCGGCGGCGAGCACCACAAAGAGCACAGGCGTGACGTCGGTAAAGAAGCTGAAGCCGAACACGAGCAGGAAGATCAGCAAAGTGGGCAGATCCACCACGGCTTTTTTCCAGAGCTTGATCACGGCGTTGGCGATGAGCACGCACACGCACACGCGGATGCCTGCGAAGGCGTTTTTGACGAGGGCGTATTCGGCGAAATTGGCCAGAAACGCCGCGAGGACGGTGATGATGACCAGAGAAGGCAGCACGATGCCCGCCGTGGCGAAGACCGCCCCGGGCACGCCGCGCCGCTTGATACCCACGAACGTGGCCGTGTTGACGGCGATGATGCCCGGCGTACACTGGCCGATGGCAAAATAATCCATGATTTCTTCGTCTGTGACCCAGCCGCGCTTTTCGACCAGCTCACGCTGCAGAATGGGCAGCATGGCATAGCCGCCGCCAAAGGTGACCGCGCCGATCTTTGCAAAGACGAGAAGCAGATCCAGCAGCTCCCGCATGGTTTATACCTCCCAAATCCAATTTAAAGACAGGATACATGTTTTTGGCAAAACGGACAAGGGATTTTATATGAAGAATGCGCGGCGGCGCGGGCCCTGCGCAATTGACGATGGATAAGGCGGGATGGTATAATTTTCACGGCTCCCGAGGGAGCGGAACATAATGAAAAGTATGAAACAGGGGAGGATGTTCCCATGGCAAGAATAGACCGCCTTCCGGCGCTGCCGCTGATCGCAAACGACCCGTATTTTTCTATCTGGATGCCTGCCGACAGGCTGACCGACGAGAACGCGCACCACTGGGCCGGCGAGGAAAAGCCGATCCTCGGCAAGGCCGTGATCGACGGAAAAGAATACCGTTTCCTCGGCAAGGGGGAAGCCCCCGCGATGGAGACCGTGGGCCAGTATGTGACGCCGACTGCCACCGTGGCGGAGATGCAGGCCGGCGGAGTGGAGCTGAGCGTGCGCTTCACCACGCCCGCGCTGCCGGAGGACCTGAACACGCTCTCCACGCCGGTCACGCTGATCGACTTTGCGCTCAGCTCTGCCGACGGCAAGGCGCATCAGGCGCGCGTGGAGCTGCTGGCGACGGACGCGCTGTGCTATGACGGCGACCGGAAGCCGGAGATGTTCAAGGACGGCTATGCAAACGGCGGGCTGAACATGGTCTTTGCCGGCCAGCTGGTGCAAAAGCCGCTCTCCAACTGCGCCGATCATATCACCATCGACTGGGGCTATCTGTATCTGGCGGCGGAGGGCGAAGTGGCCGCGGAGGAAGAGGGCCTGCGCTACGGCTGGAGCGCCGAAGTGCCCGCGAGGGGAATCGTGCGCAGCAACTGCTACATCGCCTATGACGACATCGCTTCCATCAACTATTTCGGCAGCCTGTGCAAGGCGTGGCATGCGCGCCACGGCGAGACCGTGCCCGAGGCCATCATCCGCTTCCATAAAAACCACGACAAGCTCCTGCACGACTGCGACATTCTGGACGCGTGCGTCGTGGAGGAGGCCGAGAAGATCGGCGGGGCGGATTACGCCGCCATCGCCGCCGCGGCCTGGAGGCATACCTTCGCCGCGCACAAGCTGATCGCCACTCCCGAGGGCGAAATGGC
>JAUMYC010000260.1 GCA_030528845.1 Eubacteriales bacterium | reverse complement strand
TCTTCAAGACCCTGACCAACCCGGTCGAGGTGCTCGGCGATGAAAACGGCTTCGTGAAGGGCATGACCTGCGTGGAAATGGAGCTGGGCGAACCGGACGCCTCCGGACGCCGCCGCCCGGTCGTGAAGGAAGGCAGCGAATTTACCCTTGACGTGGATACGATGATCATGTCCATCGGCACGAGCCCGAACCCGCTCATCCGCTCCACCACCCCGGGCCTTGAGACGAACCGCCACGGCTGCATCGTCACCAACGGCGACGACGGCCTCACCAGCCGCGAGGGCGTGTACGCCGGCGGCGACGCGGTCACCGGCGCGGCGACGGTCATCCTCGCCATGGGCGCGGGCAAGCAGGCGGCGAAGGCGATCGACGCATACATCCGCAGCAAGTAAACCGGAAAACAAAAAAATAAAAACCAAAGGCTGTCGTCTGCAAAGCGCGGACGGCAGCCTTTTGATATGCCGAAGACGCGCCGCGGCGGGCGCTTTATGCGTGCGCACAAAGCCAGCTTTCCGCGCAGTGCGCCAGATATGCGCTGCCCATGGGCAGCACGTCCTCGTTAAAGCGCACCTTGGGGCTGTGCGCGGGCGCGTCGCCGCGCTGATCGGGATAGCCCGCGCTCAGGTAGATGAACGCGGCGGGAACGCGCTCAGCGATCAGCGCAAAGTCCTCCGAGGCGCAGGCGGACACGCCGTGGATGCCCTTTGCGCCGGGGAGCGAGAGCGCTTTTATATATTCCGTCATCTCTTGGGTCAGCTGCGGATCGCACACAAGCGGCGGAACGCCCGGGCGCATGTGAATATCCGCCTCGCCGCCGAATGTCTTTGCGACGCCTTCGGCGGTTTCGCGCATGCGGCGGATGAGCAGCGCGCGGCTGTCCGTGTCGCCTGTGCGGATGGTGCCTTCAAGCAGGGCGGTATCGGGGATGGCGTTGGCGCCCGCGCCGGCGGCAAGACGGCCGACGGTCAGCACGCAGGTCTTCTGCGGGTCTGCTTCGCGCGCGATGAGCGATTCAAGCGCCAGCGTCAGATGCGCGGCGATATGCACCGGATCGACGGCGTGGTGCGGGTAAGCGCCGTGCGCGCCGCGCCCGCGCACGGTGATCGCAAAGCAGTCTGCGGCGCACATCATCGTGCCCGACGCATTGTACATATACGTGCCGCATGGCAGACGCCCCGGCGCGGCATGGAAGGCGAGCGCGGCGGAGACGCCGTCAAGCACGCCGTTTTCGATCATGTCCTTTGCGCCTTCAAAGGTCTCCTCCGCAGGCTGGAACATGAGGCGGACCGTGCCGCGCAGGCGGCCCTCGTTTTCCTTGAGCATCTTTGCGGCGGTGAGGAGCATGGCGGCGTGCAGGTCATGCCCGCAGGCATGCGCCGCGCCGCAGGGGCAGGCAAAGGACTCGCCGCTTTCTTCCTTCATGGGCAGCGCGTCCATATCCGCGCGCAGCAGCAGGACGCGCCCGCCGCTGCCGATCTGCGCCATGATCCCGTGCCCGCAGGCGGCGGATTTTATGCCGCAGGCGGCAAGCTGCGCGCTTACGTAGGCGCAGGCCTTGGGCAGGCGCAGACCGGTCTCTGCGTTTTGATGGAGATAGCGGCGGTGGGCGGCGGTTTCTGCGCGCAGAGCCTGCGCGCGGTCAAGATACGTCATGGTGCGTCCTCCTTATGGCGGGAAAGGGCGCGCGGCGGCGCCGGTCCGTCTTGTATTCCGGGATATTGTCCGCAGTCTGACGGATAACTATTTGCCATTCAGGTGGTAGACAGGGAAGAAATTATAAAGTATAATAAGAAGGATAAAAGAAATTGTGCAGAATACACAGGGGTGTTCTGCGGCAGGAGGAAACAGGATGACGGTCAGAGAGATTGCGGATCTTTTGCAGGCGGAATGCCTTTGCTGCCCGGGGGAGTGCGAGCGCGTGATTCATTCCGCCTTCGCTTCCGATATGATGAGCGACGTGCTGGCCTATGTGCAGGAGGATACGCTGCTGCTCACGGGTCTGGTCAACAGCCAGAGCGTGCGCACCTGCGAGATGCTCGACGTGCCCTGCGTCGTCTTTGTGCGCGGCAAGGATCCGCTGCCGGATGCGATTGTCAAGGCGAAGGAGATCGATCTGCCCGTGCTCAAGTCGCCGTATTCGATGTTTGAGGCCTGTGGTCTTTTGTATCAGGCGGGCATCAGGGGCGTGAATCTGACGGAGGATGAAGCATGATCATCAGCGAAAAGTATCCCGTTGCGGCGGGCGATATGTCGGTAGCGGGCGACGTGTCCGCGAGCATCAAGCGGCAGATGAAGCGTCTGGGCATTCCCAGCCAGATCATGCGCCGCGTTTCCGTATGCACGTATGAGGCGGAGATCAATCTCGTGATCCATTCCATGGGCGGCGAGGTCGATTTCGGCATTTCCGAGGATGAGATCCGCGTCCATGTCAGCGACGTCGGACCGGGCATCCCGGATATTGACAAGGCGATGACCGAGGGCTTTTCCACGGCGACCAGCGAGGTGCGCAACATGGGCTTCGGCGCGGGCATGGGCCTGCCGAACATGAAGCGCAACGCCGACGGATTTGAAATTAAGTCCGAGGTGGGCAAGGGCACCGACATCGTCATGACGTTCAACATCTGATCCGCGTGGTATATGGCCCGAAGGTTTGGGAGGCGAATTCATTTTGGCAGAACAGTATTTTCATTCGGTAAGCCTTGACCGGGAAAAGTGCACGGGCTGCACGACATGCCTCAAGCGGTGTCCGACGGAGGCCATCCGCATCCGGCATAACTCGGCGAGCATCCTGCACGAGCGCTGCATCGACTGCGGCGAGTGCATCAAGGTCTGTCCGCATCACGCGAAGGTCGCGGTGACGGACCCGATCGAGATCATCAACAACTACAAATATAAAATTGCGCTGCCCGCGCCGACGCTGTATGCGCAGTTTCAGGGCACGCACAAGCTCGAACCGATCATCGCGGCGATCTTCAAGCT
>JAUMYC010000057.1:2029-12879 GCA_030528845.1 Eubacteriales bacterium | reverse complement strand
TCTTCCTTCTTCTTCGTATTGGGCGATCATCTTTTTGCCGCCGCCGGAATAACCGGTCAGGGAGAAGCAGGAAAGCTGCATATCCTTCGGGATGACCCCTTTTTCTGTCAAAGGTGTTGCCAGGGAAAGAAAACCGCTGGCGTGGCATCCCGGGTTTGCGATCCGCTTTCCGTTTTGGATCTGCTCCCTGAGCCCTGCGAGTTCTGCAAAACCGTAGGTCCAGCCTTCAGCGACCCGGTGCGCGGTGGAAGTATCGATGATCACCGTATCCGCATTTTCCACCAGCGTCACTGCTTCTTTTGCCGCATCGTCCGGGAGACAGAGGAAGACCACGTCCGCCTGGTTCATCGCATCCTGGCGCGCCTTAACATCCTTCCGCACCGCTTCGTCCAGCGTGATCACCTCAATGTCTTTCCGCTTAGCAAGTCTTGCTGCAACTTTCAGTCCGGTCGTTCCCGCGCTTCCGTCAATAAATACTTTTTTCATGTGCTGCCTCTTATTTGTTCTTTGCGTCGACCATCGCCTGCACTTTGATCGGAAGACCAAACAGATTGATGAAGCCTTCGGAATCTTTCTGGTTGTAATCGCTTTCGCCGAAGGTCGCAATGTCTTCGCTGTAAAGGGAATAGTCGCTCCATACGCCGGCTTTGATGATATTGCCTTTGTAGAGTTTCAGTTTCACCTGTCCGGTCACATGCTCCTGTGTCTTATCCACAAATGCAGAGAGTGCTTCCCGCAGAGGCGTAAACCATTGCCCATTATATACTAATTCCGCAAAAGTGATCGCGATTTTCTGTTTTTCATGCAGCGTCATTTTATCCAGGCAGACACTCTCTAAATACTCGTGTGCCTTATACAGAATGGTTCCTCCCGGAGTCTCATAGACGCCACGGCATTTCATGCCGACCAGCCGGTTCTCCACGATATCCAGAAGGCCGATGCCGTTTGCGCCGCCCAGTTCGTTCAGCTTCAGGATGATCTCTTTTGCGCTCATTTTTTCGCCATTCAGCGCCACCGGTTTTCCTTCTTCGAAATCCAGGGTGATATAGGTCGGCTCATCCGGTGCCTTCAGCGGAGAAACGCCCATCTCCAGGAATCCTTCTTTATCATAAAGCGGCTCGTTGCCGGTGTCTTCCAGATCCAGTCCTTCATGGGATAAATGCCACAGGTTTTTGTCTTTGGAATAATTGGTCTCACGGTTGATCTTCAGCGGGATGTTATGTGCTTCCGCATAATCGATCTCTTCTTCCCGGGACTTGATGCTCCACTCCCTCCAAGGAGCGATGATCGGCATTTCCGGAGCAAAGTGTTTGATGGCCAGTTCAAACCGGACCTGGTCATTGCCTTTTCCGGTGCAGCCATGGCAGATGGCATCTGCGCCTTCTTTCAGGGCGATCTCTACCAGGCCTTTTGCGATGCACGGCCGGGCATGGCTGGTGCCAAGGAGATATTCTTCATACACAGCACCGGCCTTCATGGTCGGGATGATATACTCATCGACGTATTCATCGGTCAGATCCAGCACATACAGCTTGGACGCGCCGGTCTTGATGGCTTTTTCCTCCAGACCTTCCAGTTCATCGCCCTGTCCCACGTTTCCGGAAACGGCGATGACTTCGCAGTTGTTATAGTTTTCCTTCAGCCACGGGATGATGATGGACGTATCCAGACCGCCGGAGTACGCCAGAACGACCTTCTTGATCTCTTCCTTCTTCATGAGTATATCCTCCAGACATGATTATTTTTGCAAGGAACGGCCCGCCGCCCTTTGCAGCATACAGGCAGCACAGCGGCTGCCTTTCGGGCGAACAAAGCCTGATGTTTCTTTATTATATGCATCCGCCGCCGCTTGTCAAGGGCTAATCTGGATGAATATGCAATGTAAACCGATATTTAACACTCTATAATGTATAATTATGCATATAATCCTATGATTATGCACCCAGCCATGCAGCCGGGTGCATTTTCCCCGTAAAATCAGCCGTAATTCGCGCTCAGGCCCGTATGCGCCCAGTCCTCCACGCGGTCCCACTGCACGGTAAAGCCCGCGCCCTTCTGGCAGAAGACGGAATGCGGCGGGTTTTCCGTGTCGGCCAGCGGGTCGTAGGCCGCCTGTTCGATGATCTCCCCGGCGTTATGACATTCCTGATAGCCGATGTGTTCCCATTGCGCGCTGCCCTGCCCGTGGGTGAGCGCGGGCAGCTGTTCGAGCAGCTCCAGGAAGGACGAGGCGGGCGCCGTGCCGCCGAGCTCGCATTTTGCGCTCGTGCGCTCCATCACGTCGGTGTCGGCCTGGATCCGCAAAAGCTCTCGCAGCAGAAGGTCGTACTGCCCGGCCTGCGCCGTGATGCTGAAGCGGCAGACGGGCTCCAGCAGGCGGCTCTCCCCGCGCATGAGCGCGTTGCGCACGGCCCGGCAGGCGGCCTCGTAAAAATCGCCGCCCTCGGTGTGCTTGAGGTGATGCCGTCCGTTGACGAGGACGATCTTCACGTCGGTCAGCTCCGCGCCGGTCAGCACGCCCAAGTGCTTTTTCTTGAGCAGGATCTCCGCGATGGCGTTCTGCCACTGCAGCGGCAGGAAATCGACGTGGCATTCGCTTTCGAACGAAACGCCGCTGCCGCGCGGCATGGGCACGAGCCGCACGCGCACCTCGGCATAATGGCGCAGCGGCTCGTAATGCCCCACGCCCATCGTCTCGGCGGCGACGGTTTCCATATAACGTACCTTACACGGGCCGAAGCGCACGTTCAGGCCAAAGCGGCTTTTGAGGATCTCCGTCATGGTCTCCAGCTGCACCGCACCCATCACGCGCACGGCGACCGTCTGCGTCTTTTCCTGCCATTGTGCCACCAGCAGCGGGTCTTCGTCTTCCAGAATGCGCATGGCGGCGAGCAGCTTGGAGGGCGGCGCCCCGTCGAGCGCAGCATGGGCATGAGCGCCTTTTCCTGCGCCTGCGCGCCCGCGCCCAGTACGTCTCCCGCCCTTGCGGAAAGCCCCGCCGCGGCGCAGAGCATGCCGGGCACGGCCCTGTCCAGCACGGCAAGGCGGCCGCCCTGCACGCTGTACAGGTTCGTCACCTTTTCCTCATCGGGGCCGATCTTGTCCCGCGCGCTGAGCGTGCCGGAGAGCAGCTTCATATAGACCAGCCGGCCCGCGCTGTGATCCGCGCGCACCTTATACACCCGCGCGCTCAAGGGCTCGTTTGCCCTTGCGGCGGGGTCGGGAAAGCGCGAGAGCAGGCTCGAGAGCAGGTCGAGCGCCTCGCTCACCCCTGTGCCCTGCAGCGCGGAGCCCGCCAGCACGGGGAAGATCTCCCTGCGGCGGAACTGCCCGGAGAGGGCGCGCAGCCAGCTCTCCTTCTCAAAATCGCCGCCCAGATAGCGCTCCAGAAGCGCCTCGTCACGCCCGGCGGTCTCCTCGGCGAAGGCCTCCTCCTCGGGCCAGCGGCGCATATCCACGATATCGGAAGAAAACTCCTCCCGCAGCTGCGCGAGGATCCCGTCCGGGTCCGCTCCGGCGCGGTCGGTCTTGTTCAGAAAAATGCACACCGGCACGTTATACTGCCGCAGCACCTTCCAGACCGTCCTCGTATGCGCCTGCACGCCCTCGGCGCAGGAAATGAGCAGCACCGCCGCGTCGATCACGCTCACGGCTCGCTCCATCTCGGCGGAAAAATCCGCATGGCCGGGGGTGTCGACCAGCTGCAGCACGTTTCCGCCCGCCTCGATGGCGGCCTGCGCGCTGAAGATGGTGATGCCCCGCTGCCGCTCGAGCGGATGATCGTCCATGAACGCGTCGGCGTGATCCACCCGGCCCGGCGTGCGGATCGCCTTGGTCTGATAGAGCAGCTGCTCGCAGAAGGTGGTCTTGCCCGCGTCGACATGGGCCAGCATCCCCACTGAAAAATGCATCGTCTCTGTCGCCTCCCCGCCCTCGCGGGCGACAGCCCCGCCTACAGAACGAGCGCAGGCACTCCCAGCCGTTCAAAGGCGGAAAGATCCGCATTCGGCTCGCGCTCGGTATCAAAGCCCGGCGCATAGGACATGCCCGCCATCTCGTATTTGGCTCCGGCCGTTGTGTGATAGGGCAGCAGCTCGGCCCGCAGAAGGCTCTTGCTTCCGCTGAGGAACCGCGCGGTCTGCTCCAGATTCTCTTTTGTGTCGTTCACGCCCGGGATGAGCGGAACGCGGATGACGCAAGGGGTGTCCCCCTGCAAAAGCATGCGGGCGTTTTCAAGGATGAGGCCGTTCGGCCTGCCCGTCCAGCGCTCGTGCTGCGCGCTGTCCATGTGCTTGAGATCCATGATGATCAGATCCATGCGCTCCATGGCCTCCGCAAAGACCTCCCGCTGCGCAAAGCCGCTCGTCTCCACGGCGGCGTGCTCTCCCTCGAGCAGCGCGGCCGTCTCGCGCACGAAGGGCCACTGCAGCAGCGGCTCGCCGCCGGAGAAGGTGACCCCTCCCCCGCTCGAGCGCCAGAGCGAGCGATCTCGCAGCAGCCGCGCGGCCAGCTCTTCCGGTTCGGTCCATTCGCCGCACAGCCTGCGCAGCCCTGCCCTGCAATAGGGGATGCATTCGCCGCAGGAGACGCATTCTTCATGCGTGCAATGCTCCTTGCATGCGCCGCAGCGCGTACACGCGCCCACGGAGACCATCAGCTGCGGGCGCATCTCCAGCCCTTCCGGGTTATGACACCAGCGGCAGCGCAGCGGACAGCCCTTCATAAACACCGTCGTGCGGATGCCCGGGCCGTCATAGACGGCAAATTCCTTGATATCGAAGATCAGGCCCTTCACAGCGTCATCTCCACGCGCCGGATGATATGATCCTGATAGCATTTATCCAGCTCTACAAAATAGCCGCTCCAGCCCCAGACGCGCACGATGAGGTTTTTGTACTGCTCCGGATGCGCCTGCGCCTTGAGCAGGGTCTCCTTGTTGACCGTGTTGAGCTGCAGCTGATGTCCGCCCTGCTGCATATAAAAGCGCACCAGCTGTGCAGCCTTTTGCATGGCCTCGGCGCTGCGGAACACGCTGTCGTGGAACTCGATGGTCAGCGGGCCTCCGTTGATGGTCTTGGTAAGGTCCGGCTTGGCAAAGGAACGCAGCACGGAGGCCGGGCCCTTCACCTTTGCGCACAGCGAGGGCGCATAGTTGGCCGGGAGGGGCTCCTCGGAAAGGCGGCCGTCCGGCGTGGCGCCCAGCGCCGCCGCATGGGTGACGTAATACATGGCCGAGCCCGTGCCCGCGCGGTAGAGCCCGCCGCGCTCGTTTTTCAGGCCATGCAGCGATCCGGCGAAGGCCTCCAGCAAAAAGCGCGCATAGCGGTCGGCCCGGTCGTCGTCGTTGCCCATTTTGGGACAGGTCTCGCGCAGGGCATGGCGAAGCTGCGCGTCGGTCGCAAAATCCTGCTCCATGGCGGAAAGGAACGCCGCCTTGTCCGTGCCGCGCACAAAGACCATCTCCTCCACCGCAGCCAGAGAATCCGCCGCCGTGGCAAGGCCCGTGCCGTGCACGCCGAAGTTATTGTATACGCAGCCGAGGGTGATATCACGGCCCTGCTGCGCGCAGCCCGCAAAGAAGGAGGAGAAATAGGGCGCGGGCACGATATAGAGCTGGCGGTGCTCCTCGGGGAAGCGCTCCGCGCGCGCCTTGAGCTCTTCTCGCACGGCCTCGAGGATCTCTTCCATCGAGCCCGCCCCGGGCAGCGCCCGCTCCACCGCGCGCTTGACGACCTCCGCCAGAGGCATCGCGGCGATATTGGGGATCTCCATGCCCTTGCCGGGGATGATGAACTCCCAGCACGCAGCCACGACATAGTCGCGCGCGTCCTGTTTGCTGTAGCCCAGCGCCTCCAGCCCGGGGATGACCACGTCGTCGTTTTCATACTGCGGGAAGCCCAGCCCGAGCTTGGTCAGCTCCGTGCCGAGCAGATAGGTCTCCAGCGGCGTCTTTTCGTGTACGCGCAGGTTGATCTTCGGGTCGATCACGCGCAGATCCGCGCTGGCCCGCAGGCAGAGCGCGCTGAGCGGGCCGTAGCCCTCCTCTCCCTCGGGCGTGAGGCCGCCGAGCACAAGGCTCTGGCCGTTGTCGCCCTGCTGCATGCCGGGGTAGAGGTCGCTGTCGCGGTTGCAGGCGAGGAAGAACTCCTCGATCCATTCCAGCGCTTCCTCCTGCGTCATCCCGCGCGCGAGGTCCGCCTCGAAATAGGGCTTCATATATTGATCGAACCGGCCGAGGGTGACGTGATACACGCCCTCGCACCACGCGGCATAATGCAGAACGCGCAGGCTCTGCAGGGCTTCCGGGAAGCTGCGCGCGCCGTAGGCGGGCACCCGTTCGAGCCGCTGCGCGATCTCCTCCTCGCCCTGCTCCCTCGCATAAGCAGCATAGCGCGCCGCGAGGTCGAGCACGGCGTCGATGGACATGCGCGCGCTCTCGCGCCAGGGGTCGTTTTCGTCGCCCCGGTCGGCCAGCTGTTCGCGCACGGCCAGCAGGCCGGAGGCGATCACCGCGCCCCAGTCTGCCGATATATTGGAAAGGTTTCCGGATTCGTGAATGTAATGCGCCCGGCTGATGTCCTGCCATTCCTCCTCGGAGTAGAGAAACGGCAGCGCCTTTGCCGTGCGCAGCAGCGCGATGCGCTCGCCCTCGAGCAGCGCCGGCGTTTCCAGCGAGAGCTGCATCACCGTGCGGACGGCCGCGCGGCGATGATCCGGCAGAGAGGGATCCCGATAGGGCGCGATCTCGCAGGTGCTCTGCGCGCGCAGGGAATGGTGCTCCTTGCCGATGATGATCTCCTTGAGACGTGCGATTCTTTGCGTCATCATGTTCTCTTTCCCTCCTGATGTATCAGAACGCGCAAACGGCGCAACACTATTGCGGCGCGGCTGTCTTTTCTATCTGCATTATAGCATCCGCCCGGGCCATACTCAAGCGCAAATCCCGTTCACAAATCATTTTCCATTTTGCCCATAACCTCAGCGCGCATGTTCAAGGTTCGTTCATACTTCTTCTGATTTTTCATGATATTCTTATACCGTACCAAGGATAACCAATGCTTCGGCATCAAAACAAACAGGAGGTTCGCATTTATGAAACACTTTGACCGTTCCAACCTCGTCGCCCTCGCGCTCGCTTTTGTATTGCTGAGCGCATCCTTTGCCGGCGGCGTTCTCTATGCCGGCAGCGCCGCCGCAGAGATGAACGCGCCCCTGACCGACCCCAGCCCCGCCATCAAGGTATATCAGGACGCCGCGAACAGCGTGGTGGGCGTTTCGAGCTACACGCAGCAGTGGACGCGCGAATACGGCCAGCAGGACACCCTCTATTCTCAGGGCTCCGGCGTGGCCATCGCCGAGGGCGGCTACATCCTGACCAACTACCACGTCATCGACAACTGTACCTCCTTCAAGGTGCTCATGCCCGACGGCACCTACGCCCCGGCGCATCTGGTCGGCGGCGATTCCTCCACCGACCTGGCCGTGCTGCAGCTTGACGAGAGGCAGGACGAGCTCGTGCCCGTGACCCCCGGCACCACCGCCAACCTGCTCGTCGGTTCCACCGTCATCGCCATCGGCAACCCCGGCGGCGAGGACCTGGCCAACACCGTCACGCAGGGCATCGTCTCCGCGCTCGAGCGCAGCTCCGTCAAACCCAGCAACACCTCCCGCAGCATCAAGTATGTGCAGCACGACGCTTCCATCAGCAGCGGCAACTCCGGCGGCGGCCTGTTCGATATCAACGGCAACCTCGTCGGCATCAACACGCTGAAAATGTCCTCGAACGGACTGAGCACCGCCTCCTATGAAGGCCTCGGCTTTGCCATCCCGATCGACACCGCCTATCCCATCGCGATGGATCTGATCGAGTACGGCGAGGTGAAGCGCCCGCAGCTGGGCATCACCGCCACCTCCATCGTCGGCCCCGATGACCCGCTGGTCGATTATGCTCCCTCGAGCGTGATCGTGGCCTCCCTTGTGGAAGACGGCCCCGCGCAGGCTGCCGGCCTGAAGCCCTACGACTGCATCACCGCCGTGGACGGCGTGAAGGTCACGGATATGATGGAACTGACCACCGAGCTGGACCAGCATGCCGACGGCGACGTCGTGAAGCTGACCGTCGTGCGCTATGCCGACCCGGCCCGCGTCTACAACATCTCCTCTCTGTTCGCCTCCGGCTACGGCATGAACGGCTCCAACCAGTATTCCCAGCAGCAGGGCGGCTCCATCTTCGGCCGCGGCTACTCCTCCGGCATCTCCAACGCCTTTGAGACCATCGAGATCGAAGTGACCCTGAAGGTCTCCGTCAACGATTGATCCTTTTCTCCTTTGCATCCCTGTGCGCGCCGGCCTCCCTGCGGGAGGCCGGCGCGCCCCTGTTTTTTACATTCCGAGAGCCGTTTCCTTTTCGCAGGCGGGTCATTTTTATTAGGCCATGGTCGTAACCCCGTGCGCATAAAGGCGGAGTTGTGTATCATAAAGTTTATACGCCCTGCCGCCGCGCGCGGCAGAAAAAAAAAGATGCAAACACAAAAAAAGGAGCGCTCTATGGACGAAAAGAGAAACGAACTGCTTGAGGAACGGGAATACGCCGCGCATGTGCAGCAGCTTCTCTACGCTGTGATCAACCAGTCCGAGGATTTCAACGGACAGCACAGCCAGACGATCCGCGCGCTGCTCGCCGACGCATGGGAGGAGCTGCGGCTCAAGCCCACGGCCCTTTCGCCCAAGGATCTCGAGCAGCTCTCCATCGATCTGAACCGCTACATGGCGCGCAAGGCCTTCAACGAGGACATGGTGCGGCGCTACGAGCGCATGCTGCTCACGCCCTTCTTCGCGCGCGTGGATTTTGCCGAAGAAAACGCGCCCGAGGCGGAGCAGATCGTGATCGGGCTGTATTCCCTGCGCGATGAAAACGGCCGCATCGCCGTGCACGACTGGCGCGCGCCCGTCTGCTCTCTCTATTACGACGCGCAGCCCGGCCCCGCCTCGTATCTCTGCCCGGAAGGCGAGATACAGGGAACGCTCACGCTCAAGCGGCAGTACAAAATGCAGGACGGGCGGCTGGAATACTTTGTAGACACGGACGTGTCCATCGACGACGAAATGCTGCTGGACATCCTCTCCCGCGCCACCAGCCGCCACATGCGCCAGATCGTCTCCACCATCCAGCGCGAGCAGAACGCCGTCATCCGGCTCGAAAAGGAGCCGGTGCTGTGCGTGGTGGGCGCGGCGGGCTCGGGCAAGACGAGCGTGGCGCTGCACCGGGCGAGCTATCTGCTCTACCATCACCGCGACCAGCTCGACGCCGCGCATATCGAGGTCATCTCGCCCAGCACCGCCTTTATCGATTATATCTCCAACGTGCTGCCGGATCTGGGCGAACAGAACGTGCGCAGCCGCACGATGCACCATATCATCCGCTCCATCCTCGACATGCCCACGGAGACCCCGCTGGAGCAAAACGAAGTCGCTCTCACGGGCAGCAGCTCCTTCCGCAAAAGGAGCATCCAATACAAAAGCACGCCGGATTTCCGGCTCAATCTCGAGGCCTTTGTCGAAAACTTCAGCGAATTCGGCCCGCGGTTTGAAACGCTGCGGCTGGGCAAAAAGATCCTGATGGAGCAAAAGGAGCTCGAGCGGCTCTACCGCGAGGAATTCCGCCTGCTCAACCCCAGTCTGCGGCTCATCCGCATGCAGGCAGTGCTCGACGTGCGCCTGCGCGACTGGGAGAGCGCGCTCAAAACGCAATATGAAGACCGGCTCTCCGCCTCGCACAAGGGCCGCGATCTCGATATCGCCGTGCGCATGGCCGTTTCGCAGCGGCTCATGCCCGTGCGCACGAAGATCCGGCAGATGCTCTCCGCCGATCCGCTCGCGCTCTATGCGCAGGCCGTGGGCGAAGACGAGGATATGTACCTCGCCGCGCAGCAGAACGCCCTGCGCAGGCTGATCTGGTGGGAAGACGCCCCGGCGATCGCCTATCTGATGCTGCGGCTGGGCTTTGCCAAGCCCGACTCCTCCATCAAGCAGCTCATCATCGACGAGGCGCAGGACTATACCGAGCTGAACCTGCGGGCTCTGCGCCTGTATTATCCGCGCGCGCAGGTCACCATCCTCGGCGACCCGAACCAGCGCACCTCTCCCCTGCAGCCCAAATGCGAACCGACCGCCTGGGGCGCGTGCTTCGGCAGGCCGGACGCGCCCGTGCAGCTGCTCACGCGCTCCTATCGCTCCACTTTGCCCATCGCGCGGCTGCTGCACGCAATCCTGCCGCAGAGCAGCGCGAGCGAGCCCATCGGGCGGGAGGGTGCTGCGCCCCTGTGCGCCGTCTACAGCGCGGAAAAGCTGCGCGAAAAACTCGCGCAATGGGCCGAGGAGAAGATCGGCTCCGTCGCCGTCGTCACGCGCACCCTCGAACAGGCCAAAGAACTCGGCGCCCTTCTGCCCGAGGCGATGCTGCTGACCGACGAGGAAGACATGCTCCCCGAATCCAACCAACCCGTGCTGACGGGCTATCACCTGCTCAAAGGACTGGAATTCGACGCGGTGGCCGTGGTCTGGCCGGAGGAAGAGCTCGGCGAGGACGAGCGCTGCCGGCTGTACACCGCCTGCTCCCGCGCACTGCACGACTGCTGCCTTCTGGCGGGCGAAGGTACGTTACGACAGCTCGCATTGAACACATGAAAACGATCGATATCGCCATTGTCGGCGGCGGCGCTTCGGGGCTGATGGCCGCGATCTGCGCCGCGCAGACCTCTCCGCAGCTGCGCGTGGCCGTGCTCGAGCGCGGACAGCGCGTGGGCCGCAAGCTGCTCTCCACCGGAAACGGGCGCTGCAACCTGACGAAC
>JAUMYC010000057.1:0-2007 GCA_030528845.1 Eubacteriales bacterium | reverse complement strand
TGCCGCGCAGGTCATCGGACGCTTCCCGCCGGGCGAGGTCTGCCGCTTTTTTGAACAGCTGGGGCTGCGCACGCAGGCGGACGAAGAAGGCCGCGTGTATCCGCTGTGCGGACAGGCTGCCGCTGTGCTCGATACGCTCCGGCTGCGCATCGCCGAGCTGGGCATAGAGGAACGCTGCGAATTCGACTGCGCCTCCATTTCCCGGCAGGGCGAGGCTCTTCTTCTGCGCCCCGTGCAGGGCGAGGCCGTGCGCGCGCGGCGCGTCGTGCTGTGCGCGGGAGGCATGGCCGCGCCAAAGGTCGGTGGTACGGACGCGGGCGTAAAGCTGCTCGCCTCGCTGGGCCACAGCGCCGTGCCGCGCAGGCCCGCCCTGACGCAGATCGACACGGACGCCGAGCCCATCCGCGCGCTCAAGGGGCTGCGCTATCAGGGCGGCGTTTCCCTGCTGATCGACGGACGCGCAGCGCGCCGGGAGGAAGGCGAGATCCTCTTCGGCGAGGGCAGCCTCTCCGGCATCGCCGTGATGCAGCTCTCCCGCCTCGCCGCCGACGCCCTGCGCCGGAAGAAAAAAAGCGAACTGGCGCTGCATATCCTGCCGGACAGACCGGAGTCTCTTTTTAAGGAACTCCTGTTCCGCTCCAAAAACATGCCCCGGCGCGAGCTGAACGATTTTCTGACCGGGCTGGTCTCCAAGCGCATCGGGCAGAGCATCTGCAAGATCGCGGGCGCAGCGCCGCTGACCCGGCTCGCCGAGAGCCTCGACGAGGCCGAGCTGCGCGCCGTCGCGCGCCTTCTGACCGACTGGCGACTGCCGGTGAAGGGCGTGAAGGGCTTTGACAGCGCACAGGTGACCGCTGGCGGCGCCGAGCTGAGCGCCTTCGACCCGCAGACAATGCGCTCGCGCATCGTGCCGGAGCTCTATGCCGCGGGCGAGGTGCTCGACGTGGACGGCGACTGCGGCGGCTTCAACCTGCAGTGGGCGTGGGCCAGCGGCATGCTCGCCGGACGCAGCGCGGCGCTGTCCCTCTGAGCTCGCCATATACCGACCATAGTTTGTTTTATATCGACCCCTTACGGAGGCTGACATGAGCGAAAATATCCACATTTACCGCGCTTCCAATATCAAAGCGCCGCTGAGCGCGACCGAACAGGACCTGCGGCCCATCGCAGCGAAGGCGCTGCATGTGCGCGAGGAAGAGCTGCTCTCCTGCCGCATGTACAAGCGCTCCGTCGACGCGCGCGACAAGGGCGACGTGCATCTCGTGCTCACGATCGAGATCCACACCAAAGCGCGCCTGCACGCGCCGCGCGGCCTGCAGCTCACCGAAGTGCAGCCGCCAAAGAAGCAAGCCCTGCCCGCGCCGCGCGCCCTGCAGCACAGGCCTCTGGTGGTCGGTCTCGGCCCGGCGGGCCTCTTTGCCGCGCTCACCCTGGCGCGGCTCGGCCTTGCGCCTGTCGTCGTCGAACGCGGACGCGACGTGGACGCGCGCCGACGCGATATCGAGCTGTTCCACTCCGGCGGCCCGCTGGATACGGATTCCAACATTCAGTTCGGCGAGGGCGGCGCGGGCGCGTTTTCCGACGGAAAGCTCAATACCGGTATCTCCGACCCGCGCTGCAGGCAGGTGCTGGAGGATCTTGTCGAAGCGGGCGCGCCGGAGGAGATCCTCTACGACGCAAAGCCGCATATCGGCACAGACCGGCTGCCCGGCGTTGTGCGCAACATCCGCGAGAAGATCCGCCTGCTGGGCGGCGAGGTGCTCTATGAGACGCGCCTAACCGACCTGAAGATCGAAAACGGGCAGGTCGTCGGCGCGGTGCTGCTGCGGCGCGGCGAGCGGATCGAGCTCGAAACGGAGGACGTCCTGCTGGCCATCGGCCACAGCGCGCGCGACACGCTGGAGATGCTGCTGCAGCGCGCCGTTCCGATGGAACGCAAGCCGTTTTCCATCGGCGCTCGCATCGAGCAGACGCAAAGCAGCATCGACCGGGCGCAATACGGCCGCT
>JAUMYC010000259.1 GCA_030528845.1 Eubacteriales bacterium | reverse complement strand
TCCAAGGAAAACGATTCCAACGGCTGCATCGGCACCGTGGACGTGAGCTATCCCTCCGTCCCGCTGTTCCTTCGCTTCTGCCCGGAGCTGGTCAACGCCCTGTGCAGGCCGGTCCTGCAGTTCGCCTCCATGCCGGTGTGGGAGTTTGACTTTGCGCCGCACGACGTGGGCCGCTATCCCTACGCGACCGGCCAGGTGTACGCCTATAACGAGAGAAGGCGCGGGGTGCGCAATTTCACCTTCCCGCCGCTCTACCTCTATCCCGCGGGCACGAACGCCTATAATTTCCACAACCAGATGCCGGTGGAAGAATGCGGCAATATGCTGGTGATGATGTACGCCGCCGTGCATTACGGCGCGAGCGACGAGCTGATCGTGCAGTATAGCGACCTGATGGAAAAATGGGTGCGCTATCTGGTCGAATTCGGCGAGGACCCGGGCGAGCAGCTGTGCACGGACGACTTCGCCGGGCATCTTGCGCGCAATGTGAACCTCTCGGCCAAGGCGGTCTCCGGCATCGCGTGCTACGCGCGCATTCTGGAAAAGCTGGGCGAGGACGGCAGCGAATGGGCCGAAAAGGCGAAGCAGATGGCGGCGAGCTGGCTCGAACGCGCAAAGACCGACGAGGCCACCGCGCTCACCTTCGACGGACAGGGCTGGAGCATGAAGTATAACCTGGTCTGGGATATCGTGTTCGACATGGGCCTTTTGCCCAAGGAGTTCTATGAGCGCGAGACGAAGAGCTACATTGGCCGCATGAACGAATACGGCCTGCCGCTGGACAGCCGCAGGAGCTATACCAAGAGCGACTGGGTGCTCTGGACCGCCTCCATGGCGCAGGACGAGGAGACCTTCCGCGCCATCGTCGCGCCGGTGGCAAAATTCCTGCGCGAGACCGAGAGCCGCGTGGCCTTCTCCGACTGGTACGACACCGTGACCGGAAAATACGAGCATTTCATCGCCCGCAGCGTGCAGGGCGGCCTGTACATGCCCTATCTCGCCTTCGCGGGCAAGTGAGCGGCGAAACACGAGCGAAAAACAAAGGAGAGTGTGCTTTATGCTTCGACAGGCGGCTTTTATCGCAAAGAACAAAATGCTCAAGGGCGCGCTGCACTGCCACACCACCCGTTCCGACGGAAAGGGCGACCCGGCGGACGTCATGCGCCTGCACAAGGAGCACGGCTACGATTTCATCGCCATCACCGATCACAGGCGCTATAATTTCGAATCCTTCGCGCCGGAGACGGGGCTGACGGTCATCCCCGGCATGGAGATGGACGGCAACCTGCCCGGCCCGGGCATCCACTGCTTCCACGAGGTCTGCATCGGCCCGGAACAGGATAAGGGCAACGGATTTGCGCAGGATCAGCGCTTTGAGAGCGTGCGCGTGAGTTGTCAGGAGGAATTTCAGCCCACGCTGGATTATCTGCACGAAAACGGCAACCTGACCATATACTGCCACCCGCAGTGGTCCAACACGCCCGCGCATGAATTCGACCGGCTGCAGGGCAACATCGCCATGGAGATCTGGAACAGCGGCTGCGTGATCGAGGATGATATCGATTCCAACAACGATATGATCTGGGACGAGCTGCTGCAAAAGGGCGTGCGCCTCTGGGCCGTGGCGACGGACGACGGCCACGCCATGAGCCAGCATTGCTGGGGCTGGGTCATGGTCAATGCGAAAAACGACGTGTGCAGCATCCTGCAGGCGCTCAAAGACGGCGCGTTTTATGCCTCCACCGGCCCGGAGATCTACGATTTCCGTATCGAAAACGGGAAAGCGGTGGTGGAATGCTCGGAATGTGAGCACATCACCTTTTACTTCGGCAAGCGCCCCGGCGGCATGACCCGCGCGCCGCAGGGCGGAAGCGTCACGCATGGCGAGCGCGAGATCGCGCCCGGCATGCCCTATGTACGCGCGAGCGTGGTGGACAAAAACGGCCGCCGCGCCTGGACGAACCCCATTTTCATGGACAGAAACCGCTGAGCGAAAGAACGCGGCATGTAGGGGCGGCCCTCGCGGCCGCCCGCCTGCATGCGCCGGAAAACAGGCAAACAAAACAAAAATGCGGCCCTACGCCGCGGGGGAAGGGGAACCACAAATGATACAGCTGTTCCACAACGGGACGATCTACGCCGGCGAAGGCGTCTTCTGCGAGGCGTTCGCCGTGGAAAACGGAAAGTTCATCGACGCGGGAAAGACGGCGGAGCTGCTCGAACAATATCCGGACGCCCCAAAGACGGACCTGTACGGCGCGTTCGTGTGCCCCGGGTTTCATGATTCGCACATGCATATGCTGGGTTTGGGCGGGCTGCTGGCCGCGGTGGATCTTTCCGGGCACACCCGCAGCCTTGCGGACGTGCTCAGCGCCACGAAGGGCGGGCTGGGCTCGGTCTTTGGCGACGGATGGCTGATCGGGCGCGGCTGGAACGACGATTATTTTCAGGACGAGCACCGCTTCCCGAACCGGCACGATCTGGACGAGATCAGCCGCGACGTGCCCATCCAGATCACCCGCGCCTGCGGCCATGTCTGCGCGGTGAATTCCCGCGCGCTCAAGCTCGCGGGCATCGACGCCGGCACGCCCGACCCGGACGGCGGCGCGATCGACCGCGACGAGAACGGCGAGCCCACGGGCGTTCTGCGCGAGACGGCGATGGGGCTGGTCTCGCGGATGCAGCCGCTGCCGGATTATAAAAAGGTCAAGCTGTTTTTGAGCAAGGCGGCCAAGGCGCTCAACGCGCTGGGGATCACCGCCGTGCAGTCGGACGATTTCTGCACCTTCTCCTCGCTGGCGTTCGAGGCCGTGCTGCGCGCGTTTTCCGAGATGGAGAGCGAGGGCAGCCTGAGCGTGCGCGTGTATGAGCAGGCGAACCTGCCCACGATCGAGCATCTGGAGAAGTTTCTGGCGACCGGCCTGCGCACCGGCGCGGGCACCGATCGCTTCCGCATCGGCCCGGTCAAGCTGCTGGCCGACGGCTCTCTGGGCGCGCATACGGCGGCGCTCGTGAAGCCCT